>NZ_JBFUMH010000005.1:0-110020 GCF_054049475.1 Microvirga sp. P5_D2
CCTCGCCGCCCTCTTGCTGAGGCCGCATGAGCACGAACCACCGAAGAACCCGATCCGCCGAGCGGGTGCTGCTCTCGCCAATGGGTTCAATCGCGGTTTCGATGCGACATCGAACGGCTATGCACGGGCCGTCGGCGTGGTCGTGCGCCACAAGCTGATCATGCTGCCGATCTATGCCGGTCTCCTCGCCGGAACCGTCTGGATTTCCAACCACGTGCCGCGCGGTTTCATTCCGACATTGGATCAGGGTTATGCCATCGTCGTCGTGCAACTGCCGGATGGGTCTTCCCTGTCGCGCACCGATGCGGTGGTGCAGCGGGCTTCGAAAATCATGCAGGAAACGCCCGGCATCCGCGATGCCATCGCCTTTGCCGGCTTCTCGGGCGCGACCTTTACCAACGCGACCAATTCGGCCGCCATCTTCGCCAGCTTCAAGCCTTTCGGGGAGCGGATGTCCGCCGGCCTTTCCGCCGACAAAATCATCGGCGATCTCTTTGCCCGCATGCAGCAGATCGAGGAGGCGTTCATCATCGCCGTCCCGCCGCCGCCGGTCAGCGGCCTCGGCAATTCCGGCGGCTTCAAGGTTCAGCTCCAGAACCGGACCGGCGACGACGTGCGCGGCATTCTCGCGGTGGCTTACCAGTTGATGGGGCAGGCGAGCCAGAACCCGAACCTCACCGGCGTCTTCACCACATTCTCGGCCAATTCACCGCAGGTCTATCTCGAGATCGACCGGCAGAAAGCGAGCATCCTGAACGTTCCGATCCCGAACATCTTCGAGACGCTGCGGATCAATCTCGGCACAGCCTATGTGAACGACTTCAACGCCTTCGGCCGCGTCTATCAGGTGCGGGCTCAGGCGGATCAACGCTTCCGGATCGACCGGGAGGACATCAACCGCCTGCGGGTTCGCTCATCCACGGGCGCTCTTGTGCCCATGGGGACGATTGTCGAGATGCGGGAGGTGTCCGGGCCTGACCTCGTTCAGCGCTACAACATGTTCACCTCGGTCGCGCTCCAGGGCAATGCGGCCCCCGGCGTGTCGTCGGGCACGGCTTTGGACACGATGGAAGAGATGATCCGGAAAACCCAGTCTCCAGGAATGGGATTCGAGTGGACGGAGCTCGCGTTTCAGGAGCGGCAGACCGGCAACACGGCGGTGTTCATCTTCGCCCTGTCCGTGCTGTTCGTCTTCCTCGTGCTCGCGGCGCAATATGAAAGCTGGTCCCTGCCCATCGCCATCATTCTCATCGTGCCCATGGGCGTGCTGTCGGCGCTGATCGGCGTGATGCTGCGAGGACAGGACAACAACATCCTGACCCAGATCGGCCTCGTGGTTCTCGTCGGTTTGGCGGCAAAGAACGCCATCCTCATCGTCGAGTTCGCGAAGCAGGCGGAAATGGAGGGCAGGACCCCCATCGAGGCCGTGGTGGAGGCGTGCCGGTTGAGGCTGCGCCCGATCCTGATGACGGCCTTCGCCTTCATTCTCGGCGTGCTGCCGCTGGTGATCGCGACAGGCCCCGGCGCGGAGATGCGGCAGGCGCTGGGAACGGCGGTGTTCGCCGGCATGATCGGCGTGACCCTGTTCGGATTGTTCCTCACGCCCGTTTTCTATGTGACTCTCCGAACGATCGTCCTGCGGTTCGCTCGGCGCTCACCGGCGAAGCCGCCTGAATCGGTGGAGGCCCCGTCAGCGGCTGCCGAATAGGTGGCCGTGGGAGGTAGGACGAGGTTCGATCCCGTCCTGCCTCTGGCGATCAATGATGGTGATTAGTCTGCGAGGTCATACGGTCCACATAGGCGATGCCGATGGCCGACAGGATGAAGATGGAGTGAATCACCGTCTGGAGAATGATGCCCGTCTCCGTGTAGGTGCTTCTCGCCGTGCCGACATAGCCGGCTTCGATGAAGGTCCGCAGCAGGTGGATCGACGAGATGCCGATGATGGCCATTGCCAGCTTCACCTTGAGGATGCCGGCATTGACATGGCTCAGCCATTCCGGCTGATCCGGATGTCCCTGCAAGTTGAGGCGCGACACGAAAGTCTCGTAACCGCCGACGATGACCATGACGAGCAGGTTCGAGATCATCACTACATCGATGAGGCCGAGAACCACCAGCATGATCTGCATCTCGGTGAACTCGCCGGCATGCAGGACGAGATGTACCAACTCCTTCAGGAACAGGAAGACGTAAACGCACTGAGCGACGATCAGTCCGAGATAAAGCGGCAGCTGCAGCCAGCGCGAGCTGAAGATAAGGGCCGGCAGAGGCCTGAGCGCAGCCGATTTGGCCACTGAGGGCTTTTCAGAGGTGTGGTCCATTGGTGTTCTGGGAGCTTCTTAAAGGACAGGATCGGGTGGTGGAAAGGCACCGAAGATGCCGCCCCCAAGATGGGAGGCCTGCTGCCAAGCTACAAGATCACCCGATGGGATCCCTCGGTCACGATTGAGAGAGACGCTTCAGGCAGACTTACGGGCTGCGCGCGCCGTCGAATCCCGCTCGATGAGACGGCAGGCGAGTTCCGTGCGGCGCACGACGCGCTGCCCCTGGGTCGAGAGTTCGATCAGCGTCTCAACAGCCGTTGCGCCCAGCTCATGGGCGGGGATGTGCATGGTGGTCAGACGCGGCGTGAGAAGATCCGAAATCGGCAGGTTGTCGATGCCCATCACCGATATGTCGCGCGGGCATGCAATCTGGCGCGCTGTCAAAGCCGAAAGCGCGCCTAGTGCGAGGCTGTCGGCGGCGCAGAGGAGCGCGGTCACATCGAGCTTGCCCTTGTCGAGACGCTCACCGATGGCGCGCTCGGCGCATTCCGGCGTCCAGTCCTCGACGCTGATCACGTTGTCGTCCGAACAGGATAATCCGTGCTCCGACAAGGCATCGCGCCAGCCTTCGAGCCGGCGTCGGATCGTGGGACGGCCAGGCCGCATGACGAAGCCGATGCGCTCATGCCCCAATCCGATGAGATAATCGCAGGCCATGCGGGCCGCGGAGCGGTTGCAGGGACTGACGCTCGAAATGCGCATGAGCGGGTCGTCACTGTTGATCAACACCGCAGGCTTGCCGCTTTCCTGGACGCGCCCGAGAGCCTGCATGTCGTCGATGGTGAGGAGGAGAAGCCCGAGAATGTCCTCGCTGTCGAGGATATCCGTCAGCGGAAGCTGGCTCTCATCCGGGTCGGGAAGAGGCACGAGGGACACCTCGATCTCCCGTGATGCGGCGGCCGCCTTCAGCCCCTCCAGCACATGCCAGGTGAACTGGGTACGGCCATAATCCGTCATGGCGGCCTTGCTGGCGAAAACCGCGATTCGCGCACCCTGGATTGTGTTGGGCAGAGGATAATGGGCATTTCTGGCAGCCTCGAAGATCCGCTGCCTCACATCTTCACGGACCCCTTTCTGGCCCGCCAGGGCGCGGGAGACGCTGCTGATCGAGACATCACAGGCAAGCGCGATATCGCTCAGGCGGCTGCGGGCGAGAGCCTTGGAGGTGGGAGTGGGTCGTTTCGGCAGTGCTGACATCGGAAGATACTGCAAAAAATTTTCATGTTGCGCAATCTTTCACGGTGATGAAAAATCCCTCTCAACAACGATATATGCCCGGGAGGCAGCGCATATGAGAGAGAGAGGGCGTCTTACACGCCAGCTCGATCGTCTGGTCACAGGCATGGCGTCCTTGCGCCATGACGGGACGTTCGATGAGCCGAATCTCGACGGGACCCCCGGCGATTACATCAGCTTCGACAGCTGGGAATGGCCGCAGGGCGTGGGCCTCTATGGTCTTGTCCGGTACTGGGAATTTACCGGCAACGACGAGCATCGCCGCCTGCTCGAAGCCTGGTATGAGCGCCAGCTCGGCAAGGGTTTGCCGAAGATCAACGTCAATACGACAGCCCCGATGCTCGCGCTCTCCATGCTGTGGGACAAAACCCGCGAGGATCGCTGGCAGGAGCCCCTGGAGCACTGGGCGAAGCTTGCGATGACCGAGCTTCCCCGCACGGAAGAGGGCGGTTTCCAGCATATCGTTTCGGACGGCCTGAACCCGGGAGAGCTGTGGGACGACACCCTCTTCATGGTGTGCCTGTTCCTGGCGAATTACGGCCGCGCTGCCGGCCGTGACGATCTCGTGCAGGAATCCGTGCGTCAGTTCCTGCTGCATGCACATTACCTCACAGATACGGAAACCGGCCTGTGGTTCCACGGCTGGACTTTCGAGGGACGGCACAATTTTGCCCGCGCCCGCTGGGCCCGCGGCAATGCCTGGATCACCGCGGGCCTTCTCGACTTCATCGAGATCGGCGGCGTCGAGGGCGGCGTAAAGGACTATCTCCTCGGCAACCTGCGAGCGCAGGCCAAGGCGCTCCTGCAGCATCAGGATCGCAGCGGCGCATGGCACACGCTGATCGACGACCCGTCATCTTATCTCGAAGCGTCCGCCACCGCCGGTTTCGGCTATGGCCTTCTCAAAGGCGCGCGTCTCGGCGTTCTCGGCGAGGATGCGCGTCAGGCGGGGCTTCGCGCTCTCGACTACGTGCTCGACAATATCGACGAGAACGGAACGCTGCAGAACGTCTCCTACGGCACCCGCATGGGGCGCGACCTGCAATTCTACCACGACATTCCCATTCAACCGACGGCTTACGGCCAAGCCTTGGCGATTCTGCTTCTCGCGGAAGCCGTCCGTCACATGAACGATGCTCAACAGGAGAGTGCTGCATGATCGAGGTTCGCTACGGAGCAGGGCCGGAAACCATCGGCACGATGTCGACGGAGCAGCTGCGCTCGACCTTTCTGATCGAGAGCCTGTTCGCCAAGGACGATGTGCGTCTCGTCTACACCCATATCGACCGCATGATCGTCGGCGGCTCCATGCCGGTAGAGAAGAGCGTCACTTTCGGCGAAGGCAAGGCCATCGGCACGCCGCATCTGCTGTCGTACCGGGAAGTCGGCATCGCGAATCTCGGCGGACCGGGCCGCATCGAGGTCGACGGCAAGAGCTTCGATCTCGACAACCGCGACATTCTCTATGTGGGACGCGGCGCGGAGCGCCTGACCCTGTCGAGCGCGGATGGCGCAAACCCCGCGCGCTTCTACATGACATCCGTGCCTTCGCAGGTGGATTACCCGCACCGCCTGATCAAGAAATCGGAAGCGAAGCTTCTGGAGTTGGGCGAGGAGAAGCGCTCGAACAAGCGTTCTCTGCGCATGTATATCCACCCGGAAGTCGCACCTTCCGCCCTGCTTCTCATGGGCATCACCGATCCCGCTCCCGGCAGCGTGTGGAACACGATGCCGCCGCATGTGCATGAGCGGCGCATGGAGGCCTATGTCTATTTCGACATGGCGCCGGAAGACCGCGTCATTCACCTCATGGGCCGGCCGGAAGAAACGCGCAATCTCATCGTGGCCGACGGCGAAGCCATTCTGTCTCCGGCCTGGTCGATCCATATGGGCGCGGGCACGGGTCCTTACGCCTTCGTCTGGAGCATGACCGGCGAGAACCAGGAATACACGGACGTCGATCCGGTTCCTGTGAGCACACTACGGTAAATTACGGCGATGGCGAACGCGATGTATCTGACTCATTCCCTCAAAGCCGGCCAGGCGGTCGGCCATTGGCAGCTCGGCGATGTCCACGAGGAGCGCTACGACGTTCCGGACAGGACGATGGAAGGGAAGATGGATGCCTTCTTCTTCCTGACGAAGGACCGCAACTTCATCCCGCATCAATATGCGTGCCGCACGGATTTCATCGAGCAGTACCGTGGCAAGAACCCGCAGCCCGCGACGAGCTTCGAGGCAACCCGCGTCTGGCTGCCCTTCGGCTCGCCGCGCGTGGATCTGTCGGGGTTCTGGTTCCGCGCCACGCGAGTGGAATGCTGGGCGCAGACAACCATCGATAGCCCGCGCGATCAGGTGGCGCGTTTCTCCTTCTCGACCTGCGGCGGCGCTTTCCTCGCGGTCAATGGCAGCCGCGTGGCGGAACTCACCCGCTACCAGCGCAACTTCGAGGAACTCATCGAGATCGACGTGCCGCTGAAAGCCGGCAAGAACGATCTAAGAGTCTGGTTCGCCGATCTCTGCGAGCGCGATGCGCGCTATTACTTCAGCCTTGAGCTGATCGCGGGCGAGGGCCTCTCCGTTGCCATGCCGAGCGCCATCGACGGCGCTCGCGCGGCGGCGGTTGAAACCATGCTCGAGGGCATGCGGTTCGAAAAGCCGTCCTATGGCCGTGGCGAAGTGGCTGTCGTGTTCGACAATCCGTCGGCAACCGCCCTCGACCTCCAGGTTGAGGTGCGCGGCGACTTCATGTCCACGGAAGAGACGCTGGAATTCCACAAGACGCTCCCGGCCGGCGCAACGCGTGTCGCCATTGCCGATACGAGCGAACTTCCTGCCGATTTCCGGCATTTCGACATCACCCTGCGCGACGGCGACTTCGTGGCAACGCGGGTGCTTGGCGTCGAGATCTGCCATCTCGACCAGCAGCCTCCCGCCTCATCCGACATCAACGCGCGGGCGCAGGCCGCTCTCGACCATGTGGCCGAACGCGGCGAGCGCGACATGGTGGCGGTGCTGGCGCGGTTGGCACTTGATCGCGGTGGGCCGGAGACGGACCGCATCATCGATTCCTGCCTGCCGGTTATCGGCGATTGCCACGATTGCGCGGACTTCCTCCTCGTGCCGCTCCTCTGGTCGCGCATCTCCTGGCCCGACCGCATTTCACCCGAGACGCGGGCACGCATGGACGACGTGATCCTGCGTTTCCGGTTCTGGATGGACGAGCCCGGCAACGACGTGATGTGGTATTTCAGCGAGAACCACGCGCTGCTGTTCCACACAGCCTGCCACCTCGCCGGCACGCTGTTTCCCGACGCGACCTTCAAGCGCTCCGGCCGCAAGGGGCGCGAACAGGCCGAGATCGGCCGTCAGCGCCTGCTTGAATGGCTCACGCATTTCGAGGCCTGCGAGATGGCCGAGTGGAACTCGGCACCGTACTTCCCCATCGACCTGAAGGGCCTGTGCGCGCTTTACGCACTCTCGCCCGATGCGGGCATTCGCGAGCGCTCCGGCGCCGCCATTCGCCGCCTGCTCGAAATCATGGCCCTGTCGAGCCATCACGGCATGATGACGGCCTCGCAGGGACGCAGCTACGAGCACACGCTCCGGCCCGGCCGCAGCCTCGAATTGTCGGGCATGTCCTATCTCGCCTTCGGCAAGGGATCGCTCGGCCGCCGCTTCCACGCGCTGCCGCAGCTTGCCCTGTGCTTTGCCGAGCACGGCCTGACCATCGATCCGGGCCTCGCCGCGATCGCCGATCACAAGGGCGCGGGCGCCTACGAGTGGCGCTACAAGCAGGGTGAGAACGGCATCGCTTCGCTCTATCACTTCAAGTCGAAGGATTATGCGCTGGGCAGCATCGCGGCCTATCGCTGGGGTGAGTGGGGCTATCAGGAGACCATTCTGCATCTGCGCATCGGTGAAAAGCCGGAATCGCAGATCTGGATCAATCATCCCGGTGAGGTGATCCATAGCGGCTATGGCCGTCCGTCCTACTGGGGCGGCTGCGGAACCGTGCCGCGCGCTCATCAATACCGCTCCCTGGCGGTGCTGGATTTCAACATCCACCCGACGCAGCCGGATTTCAGCCATGCCTGGCTGCCGGAAGCCGAGATGGACGAGGTGATCCACGACGGCAACCGCATTCTCGTACGCTCCGGCGATGGGCTCTGCCTGCTCGTCGCCAGCGGTTCCTTCGAGAAGGTCGCCAAAGGTCCGACGGCCGGATGCGAAGTCCGCTTGCCCGGTCATGTCGGGCGCTGGATCGTGCGCCTTTCCGACGTCGCGACGGAGGGCAGTCTGGAAGCCTTCGGCCGGCGCTTTGCGAATCTCTCGGCTGAAGAGCGGAACGATGGCACTATCGTCGTGCAAGACCCTGATTTCGGAACCGTCGCCTGCGGTTCCGACGCTGTGGTGAGCACGAGCAAGGAAACCATCGATCCAAAGAATTGGACTTTGTCGGGAGAACTGACAGCCTATCCGGAAGGAGCGCGTGTGCCGCTGCCTTCCCAACACAAAAAACAAGAGCAACTCAAGATTGCCTGAAACATACATTCATCATGGGAGGAAAGTGATGAAGGGACTGAAGAAACTGGCCTGCGGGGCGCTGGCCCTCGCGTTGACCACCTCCGTTGCCCATGCGGCCACGGAAGTGCGCATCATGTGGTACTCGGACGGCAACGAAGGCGAGGTCCTGCAGGATATCGTCAAGCGTTTCGAGGCTCAGAACCCCGACATCAAGGTCGTGGTCGACAATGTCGCCTTCGGCGTGATCAAGGATCAGCTGCCCGTGCAGCTCGAGGCCGGGCGCGGCCCGGACATCGTGCGCGTGGTCGAGCTGAAGTCTCAGGCCAAGCACTGGCTCGATCTGCGCGCACACCTGAAGGATGCCGCGAGCTTCGAGAAGAATTTCAGCAACACGCTCGACTGGATGCGTGAGGACGGCAGCAACGCGCTGCCCGGCTTCATGACCCAGCTCACCATCACCGGCCCGCTCGTGAACACGACGCTGTTCGAGCAGGCGGGCGTGCCAGTTCCCGGCGCGAAGGCCACGTGGGACGAGTGGGCGGCTGCGGCCAAGAAGGTTGCGGACAGCCAGAAGATTCCGATGGCCCTTGCCTTCGACCGTTCCGGCCACCGCTTCATGGGCCCCGCCATCTCGATGGGCGCGAAGCTCATCGGCCCCGACGGCAAGCCCGCCGTCGTGGACGAGGGCTTCAAGGCCATGGCCCAGCGCATCGTCGACTGGCACAAGAACGGCATCATGCCCCGCGAGATCTGGGGCGGCGTTGCCGGCACCACCTATAAAGGCGCAAACGAGGAATTCGTGAACGGTCAGGTCGCCGTGTATTTCTCGGGTTCGTGGCAGGTCGCGCAATTCGCCCAGAAGATCAAGGACAACTTCGACTGGTCGGCAGGCACTGAGCCTTGCGGTCCTGCCGCCTGCACCGGCATGCCGGGCGGCGCGGGTCTCGTGGCCGTGAAGTACACCAAGAACCCCAAGGAAGTGGCCCGTGTGGTGGAATACCTCGCCAGCGAGCCCGTGGTGCGTGAATTCTCCGAGCGCACCCTGTTCCTGCCGGCCCATCAGGCCGTCGCGGCAAAGGGCGTCGACTTCAAGTCGAACGATCCGAACGTGAAGAAGTCCCTCGACATCTTCCTGAATGCGACCCGCACCGCCGATCCGCTTGCCCTGAAGATGCAGAGCTACAAGTGGTCGGGCGCGATCTATGCCGCCGTCATCAGCCGCCTCGGACAGGTGGTCGCCGGCGAAGCGCAGCTCCCCGATGCCTATGTTCGCATCGAGGACGACGTCAAGCAGAAGGTCGCAGAGGCCTCCCGCTGAGCAAGAGGCAAGCGCGATGAGCACGATCACCGAAGTGAAAGAACAGGGCTCTGCCCTGTCCTCCGTCCTCGCCATGCCGTTCCGCTTCCTCATGGGAGCGCTCAACGCGCCCATGAGCTTCGTTCAGCGGCGGTTCGGTATCGGCGGCATGGGGGCCGTGTTCCTGGCCCCGAACATGCTGATCTTCAGCGTGTTCGTGCTCATTCCCGTTGCCATCAACGTTGCCTATTCCCTGACCGGCGGAACGGCGATCTTCTTCGACGATCGCCATTTCGTCGGTCTGGACCAATACCAGACGCTGCTTACGTGTAACGACTACACGACACCGTCCACCTGTCTTCAGGATGCCTTCTGGCAGAGCGTGCACAACACGGCGTTCTTCGTGGTCGTGCAGGTGGTTTTTCTCGTGCTCATCTCCTTAGGCACCGCGCTCGTCCTCAATCGCGAGATGCGCGCCCGAGGCTTCTGGCGCGGCGTGTTCTTCTTCCCCGTCCTTCTGTCGCCGGTCGTGGTCGGCCTGATCTGGAAATGGATCCTGCAGCGCGACGGATTGCTCAACGCGATCCTGCTGGATTTCGGCTTCGAGCGGACCCTGTGGCTGGCCGAGCGCAACTGGGCCATGTTCTGGGCCGTCTTCGTATCCGTGTGGGCGCATCTCGGCTTCTATGCGCTGATCCTGCTGGCTGGTCTCCAGGCCATCCCGCGCGATCTTTATGAGGCCGCGATGATGGACGGCACGGGCCGGATGCGCACCTTCTGGCGCATCACCCTGCCGTTGCTGTGGCCCAATCTGCTCGTCGTCATCATCCTGGCGCTGATCAAGGCCGTGCAGATCTTCGACGAGGCCTTTGTGCTGACCGGCGGCGGTCCCGGCACCAGCACCATGTTCATCACGCAATACATCTACGAGACGGGCTTTGCCCACGTCCTGCGAAACTTAGGGCTCGCATCCGCAGCATCGATCCTCATGGGGATCGTCCTGATTGGTCTTACTGCAATGCAGCTCGTGGTGTCGAACAGGCGGGCCCGAAAGGAGGCGGCATGAACGCACTCTCCACCTTCCTCCTGCGCCGTCGCGGCGGCAAGGCGTGGCACTGGACGGATGTGCTCGCCTATATCTGGCTGGGCATGGGCCTTCTCCTGATGTTCGGCCCGGTTCTGTGGCTCGTCGTGTCGTCCTTCAAGACACCGGCGAACCTCGTCGAGTTCCCGCCGACCTTCATGCCGCTCGATGCGCAAGTGGCGAGCGTTCAAGGCTATGAGCAGCCGCTCCCGCTCTTTCGCGTGACCCTGGAAGACAGCAGCGAGAAAGTTCTCGCTCAGGTGCGGCGCGTCGGCATCATGGCGCAGATGGTCGATCCGCAGAACCCGGGCACCATCGTCCGCGTGCCCATCGACAAGCGCGTCCCCGTGCGCGAGGTCAGCCTCGCCACCACGAACTATTCCGAGCCGCTGCAGCAATTCGACTTCCTGCGCTATTTCCAGAACTCGATCTTCGTGACCGTCATGGCGACCCTCATCACGCTGGTGGTGAACTCCATGGCGGCCTTCGCCCTGTCGAAATACGAGTTTAGGGGCCGCACAGCGGTGCTCGGCATCATCCTTGCCACCTTGATGGTGCCTTTATCCGTTATCGTGGTGCCGCTCTATCTCGTGGTGAACTCGCTCAACCTGTTCGATACGCTCTGGGGCGTAATCCTGCCGACGGTCGCGACACCGACGGGCGTGTTCCTGCTGCGGCAATACATGCTCACCATTCCCGACGAACTGCTCGATGCCGCGCGCATGGACAAGGCGTCCGAATGGCAGATCTATTGGCGCATCGTGCTGCCGCTCGCGGCGCCCGCGCTGGCGGTTCTCGCCATCTTCTCCGTCATGTGGCGCTGGAACGACTTTCTGTGGCCGTTGATCGTTCTGTCCCGCAAGGAATATTACACCCTGCAAGTCGGCCTCAACGCCTTCTCGGGCGAGCTGAACGTGCAATGGCACTACGTGCTTGCGATGACCGTGCTCTCCATCGTGCCGGTCGCTTTCATCTTCCTGTTCCTTCAGCGCTACATCACCGCAGGCATTGCGAATACCGGCCTGAAATGATGCGGACCTAATCTGGAAAGAACGTGCCGTGAGTCATCTTGTTCTTCGTCAAGTCACCAAGGATTACGGCGCCGTGAAGGTGCTGCACGGCATCGATCTCGAGGTCACGGACGGTGAGTTCGTGGTCTTCGTCGGCCCGTCGGGCTGCGGAAAAACGACCCTGCTCCGCACCATCGCAGGGCTCGAGCGCTCGAGCTCGGGCGAGATCCGGCTCGACGATCGGCTCGTCAACGATGTCTCGGCGGCAGACCGAGGCCTTGCGATGGTGTTCCAGTCCTATGCGCTCTACCCGCATATGAGCGTGCGGCAGAACCTCGCCTTCGGCCTGGAGAACAGCCGCATGGCGCGCGATGAGATCGACAAGCGCGTGATGGAGGCGGCCAAGATGCTGCTCATCGAGCCGCTGCTCAACCGCAAGCCGCGCCAGCTGTCCGGTGGCCAGCGGCAGCGCGTCGCCATCGGCCGCGCCATCGTGCGCCGGCCCGGCATCTTCCTTCTCGACGAGCCCCTGTCCAATCTCGACGCGGAACTGCGCGTCGTCATGCGCGCCGAGCTTGCCGCCCTGCACAAGCGCCTCAACGCCACGATGATCTACGTCACGCACGACCAGACGGAAGCCATGACGCTCGCCGACCGCATCGTCGTGCTGCGCGACGGGCGCATCGAGCAGGTAGGTACGCCGCTGGAGCTCTACAACAATCCGGCCAACCGTTTCGTGGCAGGCTTCATCGGCTCGCCACGGATGAATTTCATCGAGGCCGAGACCATTCCCGTCGCCGGTGGCGTCGGCATCCAGATCAACGGAAAGCAGCAGCGACTGCCGAATCTCAATCTCGGAGCGGGATCGAAGATCGCACTCGGCATCCGACCGCATTCCGCGACTGTGACCGAGGTGGATCAGGGCACCATTCCCCTAGAACTCACCCTGGTCGAGCAACTTGGCGCGGAAACGATCCTGCACGGCAAGACCGATCATGGCGACATCTTCACGGTCACCGCGCCGGGCCAGCGGCGCTTCTCCATGGGCGAGCGCATCGGCGTCGCCCTGCCTGCGGAAGCGCTTCACGTCTTCGACGCGGAAGGAAAGGCCGTGCCGCGCGGCTAGTTTGTCGAGGAAATTTTTCAGAGCATTGGACGCCGTATCGGTGTCGGCGGTATCGAGGTTGGAAGCATCATGACGGGTTTTTTTGATTTGCAAGGCAAGAACGCGGTCGTGACCGGCGCCAATACCGGCATCGGCCAAGCCATTGCCGTTGCCTTGGCCAAGGCCGGCGCATCCGTTGTCGGCATCGGCCGCTCGTCTCTGGACGAGACGCAGGCGCAAGTGCTGGCGACCGGCGCCAAGTTCCACGCCGTCCATGCCGATCTTTCGACCCTCGAGCCGGTCGAGAGGATCATGAACGCCGCCGAGGAAGCAGGCGACCGGGTCGATATCCTCGTCAACAATGCCGGGATCATCCGGCGCAACGACTCCATCGATTTCACCGAAGCCGATTGGGATGATGTGATGAACGTCAATCTCAAGACCACGTTCTTCCTGGCGCAAGCGGCAGCGCGGCGCATGTTGAAGGACGGCAGGGGCGGCAAAATCATCAACATCGCCTCCCTCCTATCCTTCCAGGGTGGAATCCGCGTTCCGTCCTATACGGCGAGCAAGAGCGGGCTTGCCGGCCTCACGCGGCTGCTCGCCAATGAATGGGCCGCGAAAGGCATCAACGTGAACGCCATCGCGCCCGGCTATATCGAGACCAACAATACCGAAGCCCTGCGACAGGATCAGAAGCGCAGCACCGAGATCCTCTCCCGCATTCCTGCCGGACGCTGGGGCCAGCCGGAGGATATCGGAGGCACAGCGGTCTTCCTGTCCTCGCAGGCCGCCAACTATATCCACGGCGTCATTCTGCCGGTGGATGGCGGATGGCTCGGACGCTAGCGCCCCTGCGCCGAACACTCGGATGTATTCCGCCCAAATCGTAACGCCATGACGTTTCGCGACGCGCCGAAAACGATGCGCTGAACTTGTAGGCCTGAGCAATCCTGCGGGTTAAACCGGAGAGATCAGGCGTTTTGCTGCATGAACCCGTGTTTATCTCCCGCCGTATCCATGGCATTCTCTTCGCGCGGCCATGCGAGGACGGTGCAATGTCTGCTGCGACTGTGGCTGGGCCTCAGGCCATCCCTGAGATCCCGTCATCCATAACCCGCAACCGTCATGTATCGGACGGTCGTGTGCGCCACGGCTCCCCGTGCCGCACGGACATTCGCCATTCTCGAAACACCGCAGGGACAAAGGCGAAAAGCTTAGGGATTATCCAAGCCACTCTCAGGGTTTCTACCAAGTTCCACGGTCCAGCCTATAGGCTATAAGGTTTATTGTGGGGGAGGATACGATCAGCCATGACGCGCATCCTGATTGCCGATGACCACGATGTCGTTCGTTCCGGCCTGCATAGCATCTTGAACAGCCAACTCGGATGGGAGGTCGTCGCCCAGGCGGAGGACGGCAAGCAGGCTGTCGAACTTGCGGCGGAAACCAAGCCCGACATCGCCATCCTCGATTACCAGCTTCCTTATCTCAACGGCGTCGACGCGACGCGCGAGATCCGCGCCGCGCGGCCCCAGACCGAGGTGCTGATCTTCACCATGCACGACAGCGAGCCGCTGATCCGTGAGCTGCTGGAAGCAGGGGCGCGGGGCTATCTGCTCAAATCCGATGCGCGCAGGTTTCTCATCGCCGCCGTGGAATCGCTGGCGCTGCACCGGCCGTTCTTCACGGGCCGTGTTTCCGAAACACTGCTGAACTCGTTTCTGACCAAGGGCCATGTCGCCGACGGAGTACTAACGACCCGCGAGCGCAGCGTCGTGCAGCTGATTGCCGAAGGGCACAGCAACAAGGAGGTCGCGGGCATTCTGGGGCTCAACCTGAAAACGGTCGAAAGCCATCGCGCCTCGGCCATGCGCAAGGTCAATGTCAACTCCACCGCCACCCTGGTGCGATACGCCATCCGGAACAAGCTCGTGGAGCCGTAGCGCCTTTCGGTGCAAGAATTCTGGGATGGTTCTCTGGGTTTTATTCTATCGATCCGAGGGTTTGTTTCAGGCGCTACGGGTTGCTTCTTCGTAGGGCTCGCAAGATGCTAGTCTGGTCGGGATAGGCCATCATGTTCCGCCGTGCGGGCAGAGTTTCGCGGATGTCAGTTTCCAGTTCTTCGTCGACCGATAAAGGAATGCGCGATGCCGAAAGAGCCACGGAAGATGACCGAGGAAGAGGAGCGGGAGGCACTAGATCGCGAGCTGGACGAGGAACTCGATGAGACTTTTCCGGCAAGCGATCCGCCCAAGGTGACACGCGTTCCCAGCCGGGATCGCATCACGGGCGACGAGGACAAGCCAGGAGAGGGAAACCGGTCATGAAACCCAAGCGGCGCCCATTCCCAAGCAAGGGGCACCCCTTCGCCGTATTGTCGCTGGCTTGCTGACCCTTTCAGACGGCGTCACCACCATTCCTGCACAGGTTACAGAGGGCAAGTCATGTCCTTCATCGACATCTTCGCCTGGATCGTCCTTCTTGTCCTAATCATCACGACGGTCGCGATCTTCGTGGCGCTTGGGATGATGCCTGGACGCATCGCGCGCAAACGCGGGCATCCTTGGGCGGAGGCCGTAACGGTCGGGAGCTGGGCCACGCTGATCTTCGGCTTCGTATTCTGGCCGCTGGTGCTGATCTGGGCCTATGTCGACGTGCCTGAAAGGCGGGAGGGTTCGAAGTGATCGTCGTTCTCCTCAACGCCTATATCGCGCTTCTGGCCCTGTTCGTCTGGCTCCGTTTTATCCCGTTCAATCTGTTCTGGAAGCTCTCGCCGATCCTCGTGCTGCTCGTGCTTCTGGTGGGCCTGTTCATCCCTATGGGATGGGGCGCGCCGTCGGGCTCGGCTGCCGTGCTGCGCAATTCCGTGCAGATCGTGCCGGAGGTCGCAGGCGAGGTCCTCGATGTGCCGGTTGCGGCGAACACGCCCGTGAAGGCAGGCGATGTGCTTTTCCGCATCGATCCGACCACCTACCGGTCCCAGGTCCAGGCGATCGAGGCTCAGCTCAAATTCGCCGAGCTGCGGCTGGGGCAGTTTTCAGAACTGCAACGCCGCGATACAGGGCGCGCCTTCGACGTGCAGGAACGCGAGGCCGAAGTCGCGCAATTCCGGGCGCAGCTGGAAGGCGCGAAATGGAGTCTCGACAAAACCACCGTGCGGGCACCCGCCGATGGCTACGTGACCAACCTTGCCTTGCGCAAGGGCGCGCGGGTCACGGCGCAGTCTCCGGTGATGGCCTTCATCGACACGTCGGAGACCATCTTCGGGGTGGAGATTCCACAGATCTACGCGCGCTATATCGAGGTCGGCCAGCCGGTGGAGATCACGTTCAAGCCGTTCCCGGGCGAAGTCTTCACCGGGCGCGTCGAGACGGTTCTGCAGGCCATCGCGACGGGGCAATCGCAGCCCGGCGGCCTCGCCATCGCGCCGACGGAGGTCCAGGTGGCGCCCTTCGTGGTTCGCGTCAAGCTCGACGATCAGGAAATCGCCCGACGCCTGCCGGCCGGAAGCACGGGGCTGGCGGCGATCTTCACTGACCGTGTCGCGGCAAGCCATGTCATCCGCAAGGTCGTGCTGCGGCAGACCGCGATCCTGAATTACATCAATCCGTTCTGAGTTTCTCAAGGCTCGAAGAGGAACACCTTCCTCCAGTCGCGCTTCATGTCGACGATGGTCCAGCCCTTGGCCTTCGCTTCATCCCATGCCTTGTCGAGCCGCCCGATATGGGACTGGCGGTCATAGGCCCATTCGCGCTCCGCATCGGTGTGATGGACGATGCCCATGAATCGGGAGCCGTCGCCAGCCGCCGTCCATTGCAGCATCTGGAGGTCGCCATCCGAATTGCCGAAGGCGAAGATCGGTTGGCGGCCGATGAAGCGGTTGATGCCGACCGGCTTACCGGGACCATCGTCGATGAACTCGACCTCAGGCTCCTTCAGCAGAACGGGCTTGCCGTCCGCACCGATCTCGAATTTCGTGACCCCTGATGAACCGACCACCTGCTCGGGCGGAATGCCATAGATCCTCTCGGCAAAGACACGCATGAACTCGACGCCCCCGCCGGAGACGATGAAGGTCTTGAATCCGTTTTCGCGCAGGTATCCGAGCAATTCCAGCATCGGCTGGTAGACGAGGTCGGTATAGGGGCGATCCTTCGTCGGATGCCGGGCCGTCGCGAGCCAGTCCGTCACCGACTTGGTAAACGCGGCGGTGGTCATCCCGCCATGCGTCACCGCCATGATCTCCAGCAGGTCCTTCTCGCCGGCGGTCAGCAGGGCCCTCAGATCTCCGATGATGACGGAGCGAAACGGCTCCTTGTCCTTCCATTCGGGCCATTGCGGCGCGAGCCGTTTGATCTCGTCCAACGCGAAGGCGAACTGGAAATAGATCGGCTGTTCGGCCCAGAGCGTTCCATCGTTGTCGAAGGTTGCGATGCGCTGGGGCTGCGGAACGAAATCTGGCCCGCCTTCACGCGTCACGCGCTGAACGAAGTCGATGATCGCCTGTTTGGGCGGAGTGTCGTTCCAGGACGGCAGCAGATCCGGTTGTGCGCCGACTGGAGACAGGGGCAGCCAGAGAGACAGCAGGCCGGCTGCGAGCAGGCAGAGCAGTTGGCGGCGGTTCATGCCTAGAGTTCCTTCGATGCTTCAACGCTTTTCTGTTTGGATCGAAGCTGGCGCTCACGAATATCCGTCAGGTCGCGCTCCAGGAAATAGTTGAGAAAGGTGCGGATCACGGCGATGGCGGCGAGCCGCCCCACCGCTTCCCAATCCGCGGTGACAGCCGATTCGAGAATATCCGCCGCGAGTTGAAAGGTCAGTCCGGCCACGAGGGACCGCCCGTAGCGAAGCCAGATCTCGCGCCTCTCGAAGCCGGTCGATGTTCCGGTGATCATGGCGAGCAATCCGGTGACAAAGGCTTCGAGCGTGCCGAAGACAATGATGACGAGCGCCATGGCGTCGATGGCGAGGACGGTGGTCTCGGTCGCAACGATCAGCCATTCCTTCACCTCAAGCCTCCGCTATCGGGAAACAGCGTGTTCGATGCCACCCTCTGTCGTTCCCCGTGCAACGAAGTCGAGGATGGCAGCCTTGGCCGGACCATCGTTCCAGGATGGAAGGGAATCGTCACCCATGCTTCATTACCCATGGATCTTCCTTATTGCCGGACAGAGGACGCCTGCTCCCTGTCCGGCAATCGTGAGTGAAGATCAGCCGCCACCTGCCGCTTCCGACATCTTTGCCATCGCATCATCAATGGTGAAGGTGTTCGGCTTCTGGATTGCTGGAAAATCCTTGAACGTTTCCGCGAATTTCGCGGCGACGGCTTGCACGGCGTAAATCAGGTAAGCGTGGCGCATCATCCAATCGTCATAGGTGTTCGAGGTAACGGTTGCGAATTCATACGGATCCGTGCGCAGGTTGTAGATCGTCGGCGCCCTGAGCCGCACGAACGGATCGCGCCAGACGGCCAGCCTGCCGGGAGTGCGCTGTTCCATGAACACGATCTTCCAGTTGTCCATGCGGATGGCCAGCATATCGCCGTCATCGCTGAAGTAGAAATAGAAGTCGCGTGGACTCTTCTCCGCCTCGCCGGTCAGGTACGGTAGTAGGTTATAGCCATCGATGTGGTTCTTATAGGTACGTCCGATGGCCTGATAGCCGCTCTTCAACTTCTCGACCACATCGGGAGCGCCTGACATCGCAAGGAAGGTCGGCATCCAGTCGTGATGCTGGACGATCTCATTGCTGATCGAACCGGGTGCGATCTTTCCCGGCCATCGCACGATCAGCGGCACACGGAACGCGCCTTCCCAGTTGGTGTTCTTCTCGCTGCGGAACGGAGTCATGCCGCCATCCGGCCAAGAATTGCGGTGCGGTCCGTTATCGGTGGAGTATTGCAGGAAGGTGTCGTCAGCGATGCCGAGCTCGTCGAGGAAGTCGAGCATCTCGCCGACATTCTTATCGTGATCGATCATGGTGTCGTGATAGTTGGACTGCCAGCGGCCCGCTTGGCCGCGGCTTTCGGGCTTGGTGTGCGTGTAGAGGTGCATGTGCGTCGTGTTGAGCCACACGAACCACGGCTTTCCTGCTTCCTCCTGCCGCCTGATGAAGTCCTTGGCGGCGGCGATGAACTCGTCGTCGCAGGTCTCCATGCGTTTCCGGTTGAGTGGGCCGGTATCCTCGATCTTCTGCTTGCCGACGCGTCCCCAGCGGGGCATCTCGGTCGGATCGTCCTTGTCCGTCGCCCAGGAGTGGATGACACCACGTGGCCTGAAGTTCTTGTTAAACTCTGGAAAGTCCTTTTCCGACGGATAGTCCTCCATCTCCGGCCCTTCTTCTGCATTGAGATGATAGAGATTGCCGAAGAATTCGTCGAAGCCATGATTGGTCGGCAGCATATGGTTGAGATCGCCGAGGTGGTTCTTGCCGAACTGACCGGTGGCGTAACCCTGCTCCTTGAGCACAGCCGCGATGGTGACGATCTTCTCGTTCATGCCGATGGGTGCGCCGGGAATGCCAACCTTGGACAGACCGGTGCGGTAGACACTCTGGCCGGTGATGAAGGCCGAGCGGCCGGCGGTGCAGGACTGCTCACCGTAGGAATCGGTGAACATCATTCCTTCCTTGGCGATACGGTCGATGTTGGGCGTGCGGTAGCCCATCAGACCATGCGAGTAGCAACTCAAGTTCGAAATGCCGATATCGTCACCCCAGATGACAAGGATGTTCGGCTTACCGTTCCGCTTACGAGGCGTCTGTGCCATTTTCGGCTCCGTGGAGTTGGAGGGTTGTAAAAGATCGGGCGTGGTCCCTCCTCAACCGAATGGCCCGGCCTGGAAAACCATGCTGAGAATGGCCGCCACGCCGATAAGCAGCAGAATGACGGCGGTGATCAGCGTAAGCGAAACGGGAAAATGACTCTCGCCATGCACGAGGCCTGCGGCCTTCATGGCCTGGCGCTCATAGCGCAGGCCCAGCATGAACTGCACATGATAGACGATGCCGATGACGAGCATCGTGATCCCGAGCAGCACCAGCGCCACGCCGAAATTGCGGGGTGCCGCCGCATGCATGATGGTGCCCGCTTCCCGAAGTTTGTCGAACACCTGGTAGATCGTGAAGCCGAAGCTGATGAGGGACAGCGAAGTGCGGACCACCGACATCAGAGTGCGGTCGGCGCTCATCCGCGTGCGCTGGAATGACATCCCTGTGCGCCGGGACGATAGCTCGACCGAAATCCGGTCCGAATCGGATTTTGAAGTGATGGGCGAATTTTCGGATGAAGGAGCCATGGCGCATTACCTCGTGTTGCCGGAAGAGGAATGTCCGAAACGGCGGGCAACGCGGCTGATCGGGCCGCGGAGCAGAAGATATGGCACGACCGCGAGCAGGAAGGTGATGATCAAGGCCTCCCCGGGATAGAGTGTCCCGAGCACCCGCCATTGATAGATCGCGTCCATGCCGATCCCGAGGAGGACGATGCGCGCCGTCGCGAACAGCCCCTCGCGCAATCGGTCGCCGCGTTGGGCGGAATCGCTGAGGATGGTGCGCAGAAAGGGGGAACGATGGGTCCTGGCGTCCGCGATACCGTCGTGGATGGCCGCGATGACGGCCATCGTCGGCTGCAGAAGGAAGCGGAACGACATGGGGCCGCCGGGCCGCTCCACGATGTCGTGCCAGATGCGTTGTTGCACCWCCGTCGAGAAGCCGTAACGGGCGAACCCCAGCACCACCAGCGCGGCCGTGAGCACGACTACGGTCCAGGCCATGATTTGGGCGCCGCGCGCTGGCGTTTGCGCGTTCATGATGCGGGTTCCCGTCGCGACACGCACCGGAATCCGATATGGCTCGACGAGGTATCGACAGGCTGCGCATGCCGCGCGGCGGGCCGGTAGCGGCGGCAGTAATTCGGAGCGCACAAATGCGATCCGCCCTTCAACACCTTTCGCGGAATGCGGATCTGCGGCTGGCACGTGTCGTAGCTTTCCGCTTCGCGCCCGCCGCGCGGGTTTTCGGGAATGCAGCAGGCCTTGGGAGCATCCGCAGGATGCTTCGGCGTGTACCAGTCCGACGTCCATTCCCAGACATTGCCGATCATGTCGTGCAGACCGTAAGCGTTCGGTGGGAATGCAGTGACGGGGGAGGTGCGCTCAAAGCCGTCCTCGCGCTTGTTCTGGAACGGGAAGGCACCCTGCCAGGTATTGGCCATGTGCCGCTCGTCCGGCGTGAACTCATCGCCCCAGGCGAATTCGGCGCCGTCGAGACCGCCGCGAGCGGCGAACTCCCATTCGGCCTCCGTGGGCAGGTCCTTGCCAATCCAATCCGCATAGGCCTTGGCATCCTCGTAGGCGACGTGGACGACGGGATGATCGTCCAATCCCTTGATGGAGGATTTGGGCCCATAAGGCTTGCGCCACCTCGCGCCGAAGGTGAAGGCCCACCACTGACTCCAATCCTGTAAGTTCACCGGGTAATCCGGTGGCGTGAAGACGAGTGAGCCCGCCTTCAGCATATGCGGCAGCGCGCCGGGATAATCCTTCGGGTCGGGTGTTCTCTCGGCAACCGTGACGTAGCGCGTCGCCTCGACGAAGCGTCGGAAGTCGCGGTTGGTCACTGGCGTCCGGTCGATCCAGAAATCGTCGACGGTGACGCGGTGGACGGGCGCTTCCTCGGGATAATGATCGTCCGAGCCCATGCGGAACGTGCCGCCTGCGATCCGGATCATGGTTGGATCGGGCGAGGAATGCGACGATGGGGCGGTCATGGGTGCATGGAGCATGTCGGTCAGCCCTATCCATTGATCGTCAATTCATAGGTTGCGGTTCAGGGTTGAGCGGCAACCATCTCCACGTCCGGAAGCCGCCACGCCTTGTCGAACAGGGCCTTGGTCGGTGCGTAGAGGCGGAACATCAGTTCGAATCTGCGGGCAGGATCGGTGGGAACCCAGTTCGATTCCTTGCCGGCCGGTGGTGCCGGACCCAAATAGATATCGACCGAGCCATCCGGATTCTTCTGCACGTCGGCGGCATTCGATGCGCGGCTGGCGCGATCGACATTCTTGATCAGCGCGTGGGTCTCGCGATCGTAGGCGGTCACCGACCAGTATTGCTCGACAGGTGCATTCGGCGGCACGGTCAGACGATAGGTCTTGCCGCCTTCATAGGCGTTCCCGTCCTTGTCCTTGATGTTGATCAGATAGAACTGGCCTGCGCCGAGCCGCTTGATGCCGATATAGCCATAGCTGTAGGTCAGCCCTCTCGCATCGACCGGATAATGGTCCGGCTCCGCGAAGCCGGCTGCTGCGGCCTGGATGAGTTCAGGAAGCGCCGGGAAGGTCCAGTGCGTTCCTTCGAAGAAGGGCGTCAGGCCGGCGGAATACCGCGCCTCGAGCACCATCTGCGTTTCGCGAATGCCCGACATGAGTGCCTGCTTCGTTTTCGCATCGGGAGAAAACGGCTTGCCTTTCTCGATGCCGAGCGAGCGTAGTTGATCGATCATGACGCGGTCGCGCTCAAACCATGGCTCGCCCTGCACGATCCGGTCGAGGCCTTCGAAGAAACTCTCGTCGTAGCGAATGGTCGAGTCGAAGACGATGTCCTTGACGTCGGTGAAGACGGTCGGCGGCGGATCGGCGGCCTGCGAAAGCGGATAGATGTTGATCCGCTTTCCATAAGTCACCGACCTGGCAACGTCGGCCTCGCCGTGGCTCGCAAGATTCGAGCGGAACAGCGCGTAGCTGCCATACGTGTCGGGCTGCAAGGCGGTATAGCCCTCGGGCACCTTGTCCGCATAGCCGGGCGGCAACATCACGAACTTCACGCCCTTGCCCTTATCGATCCCGAGCAGCCCCGCATCCTCGAGCGGCTGCTGCCAGATGTTGACGATATTGGCGTTCATGGAACCGTCGGCGTCCGCCGCCGGCACCTCGATCACGATAGGCCCGACGTCCTTGGTATCGAAGAACGCCATAAAATAGAGCGTGTCGGGATTGGGCGTCAGCGTCTGGTTGCGCCAGTCGAGCGGGCGGCCCCAGTAGATCACCTGGTTCACCCTGCCGGGCGTCTTGGTCAGCATCTCTTGGAGCATGAGATCATAATTGACCGCCGGCATGCCCCAGATCACGGCCTCGACCGCGCGCCGCTCGATGATGCGGCGGCCGAGGTCCTCGGTCGAGAGAGGCTGGGCATGAGCAGGAGCGCGCCATGGCGAGGCTAGCATCGCCATGCACAAACCGGTCAGAAGGGTGAGCGATATGGCTGGAGGCGACGCGGCCAGGGCGAGAACGATGGTCAGCGCAGCCAGCTTCATGGCGGTTCTCCCTCACTCAATAAGCGAGGAGGCACCGAGGCAGATGCCGATAGTCTCGCTCTTGGGATAAATAGCTTAGGCTGGCTGTGCGGATTCGATATTGGGGTAACACCTGAAATGCGGTCGGGAAAACACCGAATCCCGGTCCTCCAGCGGGCGGTCAGGTCGCTCTATCCGATGATCGGGCAGATAGCGGTTCCGGATCTTCAGGGCGTAACCGTTCCCGATATCGCGTCACCGAGATTCTCGACGTGGCCCTGAAAGTTCTCGCGGGTTCGCGGATCGACGATCGCGACCGGCGCGGAAACGGCAAGCCCCGCGGCCGTGCCGACTGTTGCGGCGGCGCCCGCCGTGACCTGAATGATCCGGTCTCCGATGCCGACATGGGAATCCGTCAGTGTCTGGCCCGACGCCAATTGCCGGCCGATGATCTGCACCACTTCGGGGCTTTCGGCGAACTTGCTGTGGTTCAGCGGATCGCCGGTGCGAAGCTGGGACAAGTTCACGACGGTCATGCCCGAACGCTCCAACGCGCTGCGATAGGGCTCCTGATCGGGATCGATGGCGCCGAGGCGCACGGCGTCACCCCAGATGCGTCGGGAGATCGCCAATGCGCGGTCGTCCTGGGAGACGAAGAGCGTGAAATTCGGATGCACCTTGCCCATGTCCAGAATCGACTCGCGGAACAGGTCCACATCCACATCGGGCGCAGCCAGCAGCACGTTCTTGATCTTGGGCGCCACGCGCCCGTCGCGGATCGCCATCTGGCGCAGGGCTTCAAGCGTCACCCAGTTGCCCATGGAATGCGCGAGGATCGAGATCTCGCCCACATCGGGCGCCTGGGCCAAAGCTCGCAGCGTGCTCTCGAGCGCGTTGCGGGAATAGGTGTTGCTCTCGCGGTCGTAGCCGTAAGCCAGCACGCTGCCGCGCGAGGGCCAGGTAAACAGCACGGGAACCACGGGCGTTCCGGCATCGTGAACGATCTGGGCGAAACGGAAGACGGCGTCATCGAAGCGGTTGTTGAAGCCGTGGATGAACACGAGAACGCGCCGTTTGGGCACATTCCGCACGCTGCGGCCAAGCCATGCGACAGCCTGGCTGCGGTCGATCACATTCGCCTTCAGCGTCACGAAGTCGGTGGCGGGATTGCCGGGCACGCTCTGAGGCCATTGCACCTCGCCCTCCTTGCGGGCGGCTTCGGGCGGAACCGAAATGGTGAATTCCGCAAAGGACAGTTGAGGCCCCCGGCCGCCGGAAAAGAACTCGCCCGGATCGGCCGCCCGCATGCGCGTCGTGGCGACGAGCATGTCGACCTTGCTCGCGCCCGGCGCCGATTCCGCAACCGGCAGCAGCACGCCCTTGGGGGATGCGCAGGCAGTCAGGGCCGCAACGAGGACGAAGGCGGCTGCGAGCGTCCGCGCCAGCCTGCCCGGACGATAGCTTGTTCCTCTGCTCACCTTGATCAAGACTTACCCTCTTTCCCTCGGATAGATCCGCCCATGCGCTTTGGGGTTTGTCGTAAGGTCAATCTTTACGAGGTCGCCGCTTTTGTCGAGCATTCATGCTGCAACCTCTGGCATGGGGCCGCCGACGTCGCTCCTCGACATTCACAATTCTTACGTCATCAGACCTTAGTCTAGCCCCGCTTGCGAGTCATTACGGAAGCTGATCATAATCCTTGCACGCCTGTGCAATCACGCCCCGAAGAGGGCCCAGGCTGAGGAGCAGGAAACGTTGAGCGCCTTTCTCGAAGTAGCAGATGCCCGTGTTCTCTATGGACAGCATGAAGTCCTCAAAGGAGTGAACCTCGCCGTCAAGAAGGGTGAGTTCGTAGCACTCCTCGGTTCCTCAGGGTGCGGGAAGACGACCCTTTTGCGCAGCATTGCAGGGTTCAACATCCCGGCCTCCGGCGCCATCCGCGTCAATGGGCGGGACGTGACCCACCTGCCGCCGGACAAGCGCGGCATGGCCCTGGTGTTCCAATCCTACGCGCTCTGGCCGCATATGACGGTCGATCAGAATATCGGCTACGGGCTCAAGCTGCGGAAGGTACCGAGGGCGGAGATCGAAACGCGCGTCACGGAGATCAAGAAACTCCTGGGGCTCGATGCGTTCGGCGCGCGCAAGCCCGCCAATCTCTCCGGCGGCCAGCGCCAGCGCGTGGCGCTAGGAAGAGCTCTGGCGATCCAGCCCGACATCCTTCTTCTCGATGAGCCCTTGTCCAATCTCGATGCGCGCATCCGTCTGACCGTGCGCCATGAGATCAGCGCGCTGCAGCGCCGCCTCGGCATCACGGCGGTTCATGTGACGCACGACCGCGAGGAAGCCATGGTGATGGCCGATCGCATCGTAATTCTCAACAACGGCGCCATCGAGCAGGTCGGAACGCCCGAGGAGGTCTATAACCGGCCCGGCTCCGATTTCGTGGCGGCTTTCATGGGCGCGGAGAACCTTCTCGAACTCTCAGGCTCAACGAGTGGCGACCGTATCGAGATCGCCGCAAGCCCTTTCAATTCCGCAGCTGTAGTGTCCGCGCAAGGGCGCAAGCTCTCTGGCACGATCAATGCCCGCTTCCGGGGGGAATCGGTTGAGCTGAGCGAGGCGAAGAACGATGTTTCCTCCCTGCGCGACGAAGGTGCTCTGACCCTGGTCGGCACCGTCGAGCAGACGAGTTATCCGGGCGGCCTCTGGCGTCATGTAATCGTCGTGGGCGGGTCGCATATCATCGTCGACGCGCCGCGCAATTTCGAGATTGGCAAGCGCGTTACGATCCGCATTCCCGAGGCGGCTTTGTTCCTGTTCCCAAAACAATAGACCGGCGGGCTCAACCGTCGGCGATCATTGGATGGGCGCAGCTTGCAAGGTGCGCCCCAAGGAGGAAAACATGAAGTCTAAATTCATCGCAGCCACGCTCGCAACGGGCCTGTTCTGCACGCCGCTCGCTGCGGCGGAACTCACCGTTCTCACCGCAGGCGACCAGAACATGGTCGACTACGTGAACGAATATCTCGGGCCCCTCTTCGAGAAGGAGAACCCGGGCACGAAGGTGCGCGTCGTCGGCACGGGCCCCGGCGATGCGGGCTCGCAGAAGATCCTCGAGCGCTTCGATGCGCAAAGCAAAGCCGGCGTCGCCAAGTGGGATGCCGACGTTGCCGTGGTACACGAGAAGTTCGTCGGCCCCATGGTCGAGCAGAAATTCCTCGATGCTTATCGCAGCAAGATCCCGAGCGGCTCTCTGGTGACGCGCGACAATGCCAAGATGGCTCTGGGCACGAACGTGGACGGCTATGTCATGCCCATGTTCAACAGCCAGACCGCTTTGGCCTACAACCCGGCCCTCGTTCCCAACCCGCCGAAGAGCTACGACGAGCTCGTCGAGTTCGCGAAAAAGAACCCCAAGCAGTTCGGCTATAACGGCATCAAGGGCGGCGCTTCCGGCGTCAGCTTCGTCATGGGCTGGATCTATGCCTACGGCGGCGGCGATGCACAGAAGCTCATGAACGGTCCTTTTGAGGAGGGCCAGGAAAAGAACTGGGACAAGGCTTTCGCCTCGCTGAAGGAATTCAGCCGCAACGCCACGATGACCCCCGGCAATGCCGGCACGCTCGACATGCTCAGCCGTGGCGAGATCGCCATCGGGCCGGTCTGGGTGGACATGTTCTATTCCTGGAAGGCCAAGGGCCAGCTGCCGCCCGAGATGAAGCTCGTTCTTCCGTCTCCCGGCATGCCCGGCCAGCCGATGCACTATGTGATCCCGGCCAAGAGCGCGAACACCGATCTCGCCCAGAAGTTCGTGGCGCTCGCCACGAGCCCGAAGGTGCAGGCTGAAGGCATCGTGAAGCGCTTCAACTGGTATCCCGGCATCGATGCGCAGCACGTCCAGGCCAATCTCGACAAGGAGACATGGCAGCAGCTGTTCACCGATATCTCGCCTGAAGAACTCGCCAAGTATGGCAAGCCGTTCCCGATCGCGCCTTACAACAAGGCGATCCTCGAGGCTTACGAGCGTCAGGTCAGCAACTAAGACGACTGCGTCATGGCCGGGAGGGAATGCTCTCCCGGCCAGTTCCACCCGTCAGGTTTGTCGCCGGTCCATCCGCCGGCCTCATGGAAGCTCATCTGCCATGCCGATTCCGTTGATTGGATTCTTGCTCGTCGCTCCGGCGCTGGCGATCGTCCTTCTTCTTTTCATCGTTCCGCTCATCAGCTCCATCACCGGCGCTTTCGATGTGGGCGGCGCATTCGGCTTCGGCAATTTCATCAAGTCGTTTGAGCTCTACAGCAGCGACATGGTGTTCACACTCGTCATTGTGCTTCTGTCCTCCGCCCTTATCGGCCTGTTCTCGATCATGATTGGCGGCTATCTCACCCTCGGGTCGAACCCGAAGGCGGTGGCGATCCTGCGCTGGATCTATCGCTGGCCGCTCTTCATTCCGTTCATCGTCGTGGGTCAGATCCTTCGGACGTTTCTCGCCAAGAACGGATTGATGAACAACATCTTCATCGAGGCCGGAATCATGACACCGATGGCCGCCATAAGCTTTCTCGACTGGCGCGGCATCGTCACAGCCTTCGTGTGGAAGCAGACGCCCTTCGTCACGCTGCTGCTCGCGGGAGCCATGGCCTCCATCGACCGCAGCACCATCGAGGCCGCGCGCAACCTCGGCGCGAAGCGCATCCGCATCCTCATCGAGATCGTGCTGCCGCAAGTGCGCCAGACCCTTCTCGTCGGCCTCATCCTCAGCTTCGTCACCATGATGTCGGTGCTGTCCGTGCCGCTCATGATCAACGCTCAATCGCCCACCATGATCACCGCCAACATGGCCTTCCGCATCAACGCGCACGGCGATTACGGCGTCGCCAATGCCTTGGGGTTGATCTCGCTTCTCATGACGAGCGTGGCGGCCATCATCTATCTGCGTCAGACCATGAGGGAGCACGCCCGATGAGCACCCACCTCGATTGGAAGTGGATCCCGCGCGGAATCGTGCTCGGCCTCCTGGCCTTCATCATCTTCGGCCCACTGGTGAACCTGCTTCTGTGGGCCGTAGCAGAACGCTGGTACTTTCCCCATGTGCTGCCGCTGAAATACGGCTTCTCGTTCTGGGCCAGCGTCTTCTCACCCCGTGGCAACGCCATGGGTTCCCTGGCGACAAGCGTGCTGATCGCCGTTCTGACGGTGGTCGTTTCGCTCGGTCTCGCCATTCCGGCGGGTTACGCGCTGGCGCGGCTTCGCCTGCCGTTCCGTGGCTTGATCCTGCTCGCGCTGCTGATCCCACAGGCTTTCCCGAACCTACCGGTCTACGTGAACATCGCCCGCATCTTCTATCAATACGGCCTCAACGGCACGATTCTCGGTGTGGTTCTCGTCCACGTCACGCATGGGCTCGTCTATGCTGTCTGGATTGCGACGGCGGCATTCTCCGCCATCGACCGTGAGCTCGAGGAAGCGGCCCGCTCCATGGGCGCCAGCGCCCTGCGCGGGTTCTGGGATGTCACCCTTCCCATCGCCGCGCCGGGATTGCTGGCAAGCGCGATCTTCGTCTTCCTGGAATCGCTCGACGAGTTCACGGGCACCTATTTCGTCGGCGCTCCCGACGTGACGACCCTGCCACTCTTGCTCTACACGGCAAGCTCCGGCGGCAATTATCAGATCGCCTCGATCACGGCTCTGATCCTGCTCGTTCCCTCGATTGCCTTCATGTTCGTCGTCGAAAAATTCCTTCGGTCGGATGTGCTCTCCAAGGTCGGGCATTAGTCGCGCCATGCAGGAGATCGATACCGAGCTTGCCGAGGCCCAGCAGGGTTTCATCAGCGCCCACATGGTGGCGGAGCGTGCAGGCGTATCCCGGTCCGCCGTGTCGCGGGCCTTCACGCCGGGCGCGAGCATCGCGCCTGAGACCCGCAAGAAGGTGATGCAGGCGGCGGCGGAGCTCGGCTATGAGGTCAACGATCTGGCGCGCGGGCTTCTCGCCAATCGCAGCCGCCTCGTGGGGCTCGTCGCCTCCGATCCCGCAAGCCCGTTCCGCACGCAGCAGATCGCCGCCCTGTCCCGGCGCCTCGTCGAGCGCGGCAGCGTGCCCGTGCTCATTCCGACGGGCTCCGGTGAGGGTGAGGTCAGGGCCGCCCATTCCACGCTTCTGCGCTACCGGGCCGAGGCCACCATCGTTTTGTCGGGCATGCCGTCCTCATCCCTCGTCGAGCTGGCGCAGCGCAACGGCCAGCCGCTCATCGTGGTCGGACGAACCGAACACGGCCCGGATCACATCCGCATCGACAATGCGCGTGCGGCGCAGATTGCGGTCGAGGTTTTCGTCGCACGGGGCATGCGCAAGCTCGGCCTCGTCACCTCGGCGGTCGGCAGCCCCAATCTGATCGAGCGTGAGGAAGGCTTCATCGCTGCGGCCGCGAAATACGGCATCGAGGTCAAGGTCCAGCGGGCGGGCTATACCGATTACGACGGGGGGCAGGCGGCGGCCTCGCTACTGCTCGGGACCGGGGATGATGTCGAGGCGGTGTTCTGCGTCAACGATCTCATGGCCTTCGGATTGATGGACTACGCCCGCGATGTGCTGAACCTGTCGATCCCCGAGAACCTGTCGGTCATCGGCTTCGACGGCATTCCCGCGACGCGCTGGGGCGCCTACAGGCTCACGACCTTCCATCAGGATGAAGAGATCCTCGCAAACGAGATCGTCAGCGTTCTGGATCAACGGCAGGCCGATCCCAAAGCCCCTCCCATCGTCTCCATCATCGAGGCGCCCCTCGTGTACCGGGGAAGCGTGCGGTCTCTCAAGAGCGATAACTGACAGGCAGGTTGCTCAAACCAACGACGAGGCATGACATGAGCGGCGATTATCATTCCATTTGGCTGATGCCTCCCTCCGAGCAGGAAGAGGTTTTCGCCGCCATCGTGCGCGATCTCGCCAAGCGTTTCGATAGCCCGGTCTTTCAACCGCACCTGACGCTCGTGGAGGACATGCCGAGAAGCTGCGAGGAGCTGAAGCTGCTCGTGGAGCAGGCGGCCCACGGGATGAAATCGTTTGAGGCGTCCGTCGAGACGGTCGAGGAAAGCGAGCTTTATTACCGCTCGTTCTATGTGCGCTTTCCCGTGACACCGCAGCTGAAGCTGCTGAAGGAGAGGGCAATCAGTATTTTCGGCGTCGGAAGCGTCGAGACCTTCATGCCCCATATCTCCCTGGCTTACGGAGTCGCAGAAAGTCCGGAGAAAGCGAAAGCTGTCGCTGCTCTCCGGAACGAACTGCAAGACATGAGCGTGACGTTCGACCGTGTCTGCATCGTGTCTTCTTCACAGCAGACGCCCATCGAGGAATGGCGAATCAGATATGAGGCCCGCTTGTCCGCATAGGGTCCTCGATGGGGGGATGCTCAACCGCATTCCCGCCTTCGATCAATTGAGCGACATCGACCGGGGAGCGGTATGAGCCTTGATCGGTTGGGTATGCTCGATTTCCGCATCGATGTCCTGATCGATGATTTCGGCCAGGACCATCGTGTCGTCGACATCCATGGCGCTGGCCGGGTAGATCTGGAACTCGTTATTGCTTTCGACGACGATGGCGTCCCGGCCGAACCGCAAGACGCAGTTGGTCTGGCGCATGAGCCAGTCCGGCACCAAGTCGCCTGCCTCGAACGTCCAAGTCTTTTCAGGCATATTGAACCTTCTCTGGGCTGAACTGCCCAGCTGGAACAGCACTTACCGGCGGCGGAACTGCGGACGACGTGCGCCTGCCGGGCGCGGGCCACCCGCTCCGCTGTCCTTGTGACGGAAGATGAGCCTGCCCTTGTCGAGATCGTAGGGCGACATCTCGACGGTGACGCGGTCGCCAGCGAGCGTCTTGATGCGGTTCTTCTTCATCTTGCCGGCCGTGTAGGCAATGATCTCATGGCCGCTCTCCAGCTTCACGCGGTAGCGGGCGTCCGGCAGGATCTCGACGACTTCGCCTTCGAATGTGATCAGTTCTTCCTTGGCCATTGAAATATCCTTCAGCAGAAAACAAAAAAGCCGCTCCCGAAGGGCGGCTTTGACAAGCGGCGCAGGGTTCTGCGCCGCCTGATGGAAGACGGAGATATTAGGCCGTCTGGATGTTGTTCACGGCAACCTTGCCGGAGCGACGGTCTTCAGCCGTGTCGAAGGTGACCTTCTGGCCTTCGCGGAGGCCGCGGATGCCAGCGCGCTCGAGAGCGGTCGCGTGGACGAACACGTCCTTGTCGCCGTTGTCAGGCTGGATGAAGCCGAAGCCCTTTTGGTCGTTGTAGAATTTTACGGTGCCCGAAATCATGGGTATGTCCTTAGGTATATGCGTCAAGTGCACGTGAGCTTGGAAGGTATGCAACAGCACGACTTCGGCTCGGTTCGTCGATGTTTGGGAGAGTGTCTGAACGTGCGCCTGGCATGCCAAGGCGTAACAGCCCGATTGTCCGGCCAAATGTCGATGAAGAACACCTAGTGCCCTATTGGGGCGAATACAAGGCATATCTGCAAAATAGTTTTTACGCGGGGTCCCCGTTCAACTGGCAAGCCTGGCGGCAGCCCGGAAAATTCACTGAAAGGAAGTGTCCTTTTAGCCTCCCGTGAAAGCGAACATCTAAACGGTTTTCTTCGTCAACTCTGAATTCTTCTTGCAATACGTCGTATCATCATCCATATAGAGTTACTCCAACCGACATGTTCGGCCTGCTCTCCTTAGCTCCGATCGAGCGCCGAGCCTGCTTTCCGTTCCCATCGATTGTCACATTGGCGTCCGCATAGCGGGCGTATTCACGTCGTTGCATCGCTTCGACGCTTTCAAACCTATTCATTGCTGCCCGGCCAAGCCCAAGCAGCCAAAGGAATTCTTATGTCGACTTCAGTTCAACCGACTCATGCCCAGCAGAAGGCACAGCCTTCGAAGATCGCTTCGCAGGCCAAGATTGCGGCCAAGCCCCAGTCCTCCGGTCTCTCCAGGGAAGAACTTCGCCAGATCGTCCTCGAGATCCTTGGTTAATTTCGAACCTTCACACGAGCGCGGTATCAGCGCTCCAGGATCGGCCTGATCTGCTGCAGGTTCTCGATCGTGTGTTCCAGATGGCGGCGTAAAGCCTGAGAGGCCTCCGCGTTCCTACCCTGCTCCAGGAGATCCAGAATCTGGAGATGCTCCTCGCATTGCTGGCGGTAGCGCTTGCGGTCGATCATCGACCGATAGGAAAGCAGCCGCCGGACGCGGTTGATGCGCCGCACAGCCTCCAGAAAGAACGGATTCCCCGACGCACCGATGATGGCTTCGTGAAAGCGCACCCCGCGCTCATGGAGCGCATCGGCGCTGTCGGTCTCGATGGCGCCGCCGAGAAGCCGGAGTTCCGCCTCGCGGCAGCGCGCGGCCGTTTCGGAATCGAGGTGGTAGGTCGGCTCCAGCAAAGCCGCCGGTTCGAGAACCAGGCGAACGCGATAAGTCTGCTCCAGGCTCTCAGGGGTGGTGAGCATGGGCGAGAAGGACCAGCCATACCCTGGCCGGCGCTCGGCCCAGCCTTCCTGGGCGATCCGACTCAGGACAGCGTTCAGCTGCGCCTTCGTGGCCCTGTAAGTGTCCTTGAGATAAGCCTCGGAAGCCGGATCAGGCAGGCGGCCATGGAGATGGTCCTCGGCGATCCTGAAATAGATCTCGGAGGCATCGTCCCTGACCACGAGGCCGAGGATTTCGGGCGAGGTGTCCTTCACCGCCGACACGAAGTAGCCGCGGTTGCGCTCGTGGGTGAGAACACCTTTCGTGGCAAGCAACTGCAGGGCCTGGCCGACGGGAAAGCGGGAGACGCTGAAGCGCTCGGCCAGTTCCTGCGCCGTCACATGGGCGCCGACGGCAAGGCCCGATCCCCGGATATGGTCGAGAATCTGCGCGGCCAGCCCCTCGGTCATTTCCCGCTTGCTGCCGGGGGCGCGTTCACTGACTGAGACACTCATTGAAAACCCTGACCTCGCCCTTGGATGAGCGTTCTTCCTTTATGCGATTCCCGTCAGGTATAGCATCGCGCGCAAAATTGCGCAGGCATCGGCTGGGAGATCGCTGACCTCCCAGCCGGATCGTCATCAGGCCTTCACGAGGCCGATGGACTTCAGGATGTCGCCCACGCGGGCCTGCTCTTCCTTGAGGAAGGCGGTGAAAGCATCGCCAGCGAGATAGAAGTCCTCCCAGCCGCGCTGCTTCAGGGTCTCGGTCCACTCCTTGGACTTCACCAGCTTCTCGACCGTGTCGGTGAGGGTCTTCTTCTGCTCGGGCGTGATGCCGGGGGCCGCCATGATGGCGCGCCAGTTCACGACCTCCACATCCATGCCTTGCTCCTTGAGGGTGGGAACGTCGGCGCCGGCAAGACGCTTGCCGGACGAGATTGCGAGCGCACGCAGCTTGCCGGCCTTGATCTGGCTTTCGAATTCGCCGTAGCCCGAAACGCCCGCCGTCACGCGGCCGCCGAGCATGGCCGCCAGGGCCTCGCCGCCGCCGGAGAATGCGATGTAGTTGACCTTCGACGGATCGGAGCCCGCAGCCTTGGTGAACAGGGCTGCGAGAATGTGGTCCGCGCCACCGGCGGAACCGCCGGCCCAGGTGACTTTCGCCGGGTCGGTCTTCGCCGCATCGGCCAGCTCCTTCACGGACTTGATCGGCGAGTTGGCGGGCACGACGATTACAAGCGGATCGCCCGTCAAGCGTGCAATCGGCGTGACCTGATCCAGGCTGACTGGCGCCTTGTTGGTGAGTATCGCGCCGAGCATGGTGATGCCGTTGACCATGAGCTGGCTCGGATCGCCCTTCGTCGTGTTGACGAACTGGGCAAGGCCCACGGTACCGCCAGCGCCGGTGACGTTGGTCACCTGCACGCTTTTGGCGAGACCCGTCTGGCTCAGCACCTGCTGAATGGAACGGGCCGCCGAATCCCAGCCGCCGCCCGGTCCGGCGGGCGCCATAATCTTCAATTCCTGCTGCGCGAAGGCAGAGGATGCGACAAGCGTCAAAGCTGCAACGGCGACGCCGCGGATGGTTTTGGTCAAATGGCTCACGATTTCCTCCCTTTAAGGTTGCGTGAGATGGTGAACGCGAAGCGGGCGTTGCCGCTTAGCGCCGGATATGCGGCGAGGTCTTTCGCCGTGTGCTTCCACCGCTGCCGGTGAATTCGGGTGCAGGCGTTTCGCGGCTTGTGGCCTCCGCGTTGATGACACGCTGCAGAATGAGAGGAATGATGCCGCCACCGCGCAGGATCTCGACTTCGAGGCCAGTCTCGATAGCGGCGGTCGAAAGGAACGTTTCGCGCTCGCCCGATGCGCGCTGAATCGTGACATTCACAGAACAGCGCGGGGCGATGCGGCTCGGATCGGCATCGATGACGATCTGATCGCTGGGACTTAAGTGAAGATCGTTCGGATGCCGGTCCGCCGGAAGACGTAAGGGCAGAATGCCCATGCCGATCAGGTTCGAGCGATGAATGCGCTCGAAGCTCGACGCCAGCACGGCTCTTGCGCCGAAGAGCGAGACGCCTTTCGCAGCCCAGTCGCGCGACGAGCCCATGCCATAGCGCTCGCCCGCCACCACAACGACGGACGCGCCCTCCTGGGCATAGCGGTCTGCGGCCTTCCAGAGCGGCAGATGCTCGCCCGATCCCACATGAATCGTGAAGCCCGGCGCGATCTGTGGATCGAGAAGATTGCGCACGGACTTATTCGTGAACAACCCGCGCATCATCGCTTCCCAATTGCCGCGACGGGACGCGAACACGTTCAGGTCGCGCCGGTTCTCACCACGTTCGACGAGATACTCGGCGGCCTCGCCGACCGACGGAATTTGCCCTGCGGGCGAGATGTGATCAGTCGTGATGTCGTCGCCCAGCACGAGCAGCGGATGCGCAGCATAAGAACCGAGCAGCGTGCCATTGCCGAAGCCCGCAAACGGCGGGCGGCGGATATAGGTCGAGCCCGGATTCCACGGAAAGAGATCGGTCGCGGGCGCATCGAGCACGCGCCAGGTTTCGCTGGCCTCGGCCTTCTCATAGGCGATCTCGTAATCGCCCGCGTTTATCGCCGTGGCGAGAGCCGCATCGATCTCATCGCCGGTCGGCCAGAGATCCGCCAGCCTGATCTCTTCGCCGGAGGAGGCTTGAGCAATCAGATCGGTCAGGATGTTGCGGTTCACATCACCCGCCAGCGCGAAGGCGACGACGAGCGGCGGCGAGGCCAGGAAGCCCGCTTCCAATTGCGGGTGAACGCGGCCCGGGAAGTTGCGGTTGCCCGACAGAACGGCGACCGGAACGATGCCGCGTTCCGTCATGGCCTGTTCGATGATCGCGGGCAGGGGACCGGAATTGCCGATACAGGTCGTGCAGCCATAACCGACGATGCCGAAGCCGATCGCTTCGAGATCCTCCAGCAATCCGGCGCGGCGAAGATAGCGCTCGGCTGTGGGCGAGCCCGGTGCCAGCGACGTCTTCACCCAGGCGGGTGGCGTGAGACCGAAGCTGCGCGCCTTGCGGGCGACGAGACCTGCGGCGACGAGAAGCCTTGGATCGGATGTGTTGGTGCAGCTCGTGATGGCGGCAATCGCCACCGAGCCGTCGCCCGGTTGCCCCTCAGCCGCTTTACGGCCTGCAAGCATCGGCGCGAGAGCTTCGACGGTTGCACTGGCAGGGATGCGATCCTGCGGGCGGCGCGGCCCGGCGAGGCTAACCTCGACCTCCTCGAGATCGATCTCGACGGTGTCCGTGTAACGCGGCGCGGCGTTCGGGTCGAACCACAGGCCCTGCCGCTTGGCGTATTCCTCCACGAGGCAAACATGCTCGGCAGTGCGGCCCGTTTCGCGCAAATATTGCAGCGTGTGGTCGTCGATGGGGAAGTAGCCGGAATTGGCGCCGAATTCCGGTGTCATGTTAGCGATGACGGCGCGGTCGCCCGCCGAGAGCGTGGAGACACCCTCGCCGTAGAATTCGACGAAACGGTCCGCCAGATCGACACGCCTCAGACGCTCCGTGACGGTGAGCGCGAGGTCGGTGGCGAGCACGCCCTGTTTCAGACGATTGTTAAGGCGAACGCCGATTACATCCGGCACGCGGATCATCACCGGCATGCCGAAAAACACGCTTTCCGCCTCCAACCCGCCGACGCCCCAGCCGAGCACGCCGATGCCGTTGATCATGGGCGTATGGCTGTCAGTGCCGATGAGCGTATCGGGCATGGCCCAGGACACGCCGTCGCGCTCCGACGTGGTGACGACAGTCGCCAATCGCTCGAGATTGAGCGTGTGCATGATGCCGGTGCCGGGCGGATGGATGCGCACGCCAGTCAGCGTGCGCGTGGCCCATTTCATGAAACGGTAGCGCTCGGCATTGCGGTCGTATTCCCGCTCCATGTTGCGCTGGAGCGCATCCGGCGTGCCGAACACATCGACGCCCAGGGAATGGTCCGTCGAGACATCGACCGGCAAAACGGGATTGAGCAGGCTCGGATCACACCCGGCCTCGGCCAGCGAGGCGCGCATGCCGGCGATATCCACCAGGGCAGGGCCGCAGGTGGTGTCGTGCATCAGCACGCGCCCCGGCAGAAACGGGATCTCCTCCTCGCTCCGCCCCTTCTCCAACCAGTTCAGAATGGCCGTCTTTGCCCGAGGAGCATCCTCGCCCGCATTGCGCAGCACGTTCTCCAGCATGATCCGAAGGATATGAGGCAGGCGCTGAAGGTCGTTCCCGGCTGCGGCGGGCAGGTCAACGATACGGTGCTGCCACCGATTGACGGCAAGCGCCGCGAAGGCTGCTGGCATATCCGAAGCGTAGGTCATGGCCGGATAGTGCATAATGAGAGTTATAAATGCAAATGTAATTTTGCATTTTGGGCTCTAGATATGTCAAAGTGCGTCATGCTTGGCGGTGGGGGTGCTGTGACTGGGTGAGAGAGCTTTCAAGTAAAGCGCAGGACTAACCTCTCCCGAGTGGGAGAGGTCGACGCGCGTGAGCGCGGCGGGTGAGGGAATGCCGTGTCCGGAGAGGGCAGTCCCTCACCCCTGCCCCTCTCCCACCCGGGAGAGGGGATGTGCGGTAATCTCGTTACGAGGATTGAATGATGGGCAGAGCTCCGACTTTCCGCCCCGCCCGCAAATCCTGCCCGGCTAACCTTGGTGATACGGCAGGGGAGCTGAGCGAATATTTAACCCTAATCCGCCCCGGCGGAATGCTTCCGGCCTGCATTCGGATCGCGCTTGGCCTCAGGCGCTAGTATCCCCGGCCGGGCCTGATCCTTCTGCGTTTCCTTTTGAGACGTCTTGCTGTCGACGATGAGGCGGGCGCCGCGCTGGTAGGTCAGGTAGTTCCAGAGCCACGCGAAAGCGACAGCGGCTCGGTTGCGCAGGCCGATGAGGAAGTAGACATGCGCAAAGCCCCAGAACAGCCAGCCGATGAAGCCTTTGAGGTGGAAGCGATTGAGCTTCACCACGGCGGCCTTGCGCCCGATGGTGGCGAGATCGCCTTGATGCCGGTATCGGAAGGGGCCGGGCGGCGTGCGGCCCTCGACCCGCGAGGCGATCACTTCCGCCACATACTTCCCCATCTGCTTGGCGGCCGGCGCAATGCCGGGCACCGCTTTGCCCTCCGCATCGACAACCGCCGCCGTGTCGCCGATGACGAAGATCTCGGGTCTGCCCGGAATCGTCAGGTCCGGCCCGACCTTCACCCGGCCTGCCCTGTCCTTCTCGACGCCGAGCCATTCCGCGGCCGGAGATGCGACGACGCCCGCGGCCCAGATGATGGTGCCGGCATCGATCCGCTTGTCGCCGAGATCGACCCCGCCCTCATCGCAATTCGTCACCGGGGCCGAGGTCATCACCTCCACGCCCATCTTCTTGAGCGCCCGCTCGGCATAGGATGACAGATCCTCCGGAAAGACCGGCAGCAGCCGAGGGCCGGCTTCGATGAGGATGACGCGCGCCGCATGGGGATCGATGCGGCGGAATTCGGCCGGCAGCGCATGATGCGCCACTTCCGCGATCGCCCCGGCCATTTCGACACCGGTCGGCCCGCCGCCGATCACCACGAAGGTGAGCAATCGCCGCTGCTCCTCGATGTCGCCCGTCAGCTCGGCATGCTCGAAGGCCATCAGGACCCGGCGGCGGATGGCGGTGGCATCCTCGATTTGCTTCAGTCCCGGAGCGGCGGACGCCCATTCCGGATGCCCGAAATAGGAATGCGTCGCACCCGTCGCGAGAACGAGAAAATCGAAAGGCACGGCGACAGGCCCGGCATGGACGACCCGCGCATCCCCATCGATGCCCGTGACATCGGCCATGAGGACCGAGGCATTCTTCTGGTGCTTGAGAATGCTGCGGATCGGCCAAGCGATATCCGCCGGCGACAGGGCGGCTGTTGCAACTTGATAGAGCAGGGGCTGKAAGGCGTGGAAATTGTTGCGGTCGATCACCGTCACATCGACAGGCGCCCGCGCCAGGGATTGAGCCAATGTCAGCCCGCCGAAGCCCGCCCCGACGATCACGACTCGTGGTGTATCGGCCATCTCACGCTCTCGCTATTGCCGCGCCGAGAGAGCCTTCTCAGAAGGCCTCCCCGGCATAGAAAGCGGTGCGGCGTCGCCGATGTTCCCGAGGCTTGAGTGTTCAGTGAGAGTTAGAGTGTTTCCACATTCGTATCAGCTTGAAAACCGAATGCTCGACTCGCCCAAGCATATGAGAGGCGGAGGGCTCTATTCCTGCCCGCGCTCCCGCCGTCGCCGCTCGACTTCCTGCTTGATGAGCACATCCAGGATTTCGCTCGGCACGGCTTTGGACGGCCGGCTGTTGATGGCGCGCACGCGCTCCACGTCGAATTTCGGCTCGCGGTTGACCGTGAGAAGCCCGTTGGTTTCCTGCGCCGTGTCGGTCAGCTGTGTGTAGCAGAAGCCGGCAAGCGCGGTGGAAGATAGAAGCGCATCGACAAGCTCCTCGTAACGCGCGAGCAGATCGTCGGCGCTGGCGAACTGGCCGTAGCCGAACCAATCCTCGGTGGTTTGCGGCACGAAGCCGAGGCCGCCGAACTCGCTGATGACGATGGGCTCGTCCTCGATCTCGGTGCCCTCACCCAACAACGGGTGATGATGCGGGCGCACATCGCGAAAGGTGCGCGCAATCGTTGCCCGGTCCGCGTAACGCTCGCGCAGCATCTCGCCTGTCGGCGCATAATCGTGCACGCCGAACACATCGCCGACCGCGTGCTGCCAGCCGTCATTGCTGATCACCGGCCGTGTGGGATCGAGCGCTTTGGTCAGATGATAAAGCGCACGCACGAAATCGCGCTGCTGGGCTGAGCGATCGAGATCGGGCACGCCCCAGCTCTCGTTCAGCGGAACCCAGGTGATGATCGAGGGATGGCTGTAATCCCGTCGCACCGCCTCCAGCCATTCGCGCGTGAGCATTTCCGCCGCGCGGTCGGAATAGACATAGGCATTGGCAGCCTCGCCCCAGACGAGCATGCCGAACCTATCGCACCAATAGAGGAAGCGCGGGTCCTCGATCTTCTGGTGGATGCGGATGCCGTTGAAGCCAAGCGATTGCGCAAGCTCCACTTCCCGCTTGAGCGCATTCGCATCGGGCGCGGCAAGAAGGGAATCGGGCCAGTAATTCTGCGCCAGCACGAGGCGCAGGAAAACCGGGATGCCGTTGATGATGAAGCGCCCGTCGCGAGCCTCGATCCGGCGCAAGCCGAAATAGCTCTCGACGCGGTCGACGACGGCGCCCTTTTCATCGACCAGTTCGATGATGGCTTCGAGAAGATTGGGATGCTCTGGGGACCAGAGCAATGTGCGGCGACGGCGGACGGCGGCGTCGTTGATGTCGAGCAACAGGTCGCGCCGCAGCTCACGGCCCGAGAGCAGGCAGGTATCGTCGAGGAGAATGCGCGTCGGCCGGTCGCCCTTCAGCTGCACGCGCACGCGCCAGCCTTCGGGCGGAGTGCGGTCGAGCCTCAGCACCAAACCGGCACCGAAGCGGTCCACATCGGGCGTCCAGCGAATCTCGGTGATCGCCACCTGAGGCACAGGCTCGAGCCAGACCGGCTGCCAGATTCCTGTGGTCCGGTGATACCAGATATAGCCAGGATTCTCCTCCCAGTATTGCTTACCGCGCGGCTGCTGCAGGTCGCGCGGCTCGTCCTCTGCGCGCAAGGTAATGACCTGGGCGTCGCCCGGAACGAGCAGGGTGGAGATGTCCGCAAAGAACGGCGTCTGCCCGCCCTCATGCTCGACGGCCATACGGCCATTGACCCATACGGTCGCCTTGTAATCGACCGCCCCGAAATGGAGCAGGAGCCGGTTCTTGCGATCGGCCTCCTCGACCTTGATCTCGCGCCGATACCAGACCACCCGGTGAAAGCCGGTATCGTGGATGCCGGACAATTCACTTTCCGGCGGAAAGGGAACCCGGATCTCGCGGTCGAAAGGCTCCGCGCGCTCGAACCAGCGCTCGGAGAGGCCACGATCAGCATCGTCGAAGGCGAAGCCCCAAGGGCCGCACAGGTCGATCCAGCGCTCGCGGCGCAGTTGCGGGCGCGGGTGGAGACCATCCGTGGAGTTCGTCTCAGTCATCATGTGATCCACTCAATAGCGTCCCTTCAGAAACCGATGATCGGCGGGAGGTGTGACGAGGTTTAGGGTTTTTTCGCGAGGATGATCGTGCAAACCGGGCTGGTTCGGCTTTGTGTCGGCCTTGTCCTGAGACTGTGTCTCGTTGCGATTGACGGCATCGCCCTTCCATCGCCGCACCAGTTTGTACTTCGTATCGGATCTCCGCCCTTTAAGGCTCAGGTTCGGCATAGCTTCACCTCAAAAGAAGCCGGGCTTTGCTGCTCTTTTAACGCATGAGTTCGGTCTGCGTTCTGAACAGGTGGGAATGTGTGAAACTTTCTCGCATGTGAGCCGTTTCCTACCCTGGATCTTGTGCGGCCGAGGTTTGTCCGCGGCCCAACCGCTGTGCTGCAGTGGAAGCACTGACGCTCAAAGGGACGGCCCCGGCATGACCCAAGCGCTCCCAAAACGATCTCAGCTCCACGCTCTCACTGCGCCCGATGCGTTCTGGTGGTCTACCGGCATCGAGGACACCTTCATCACTGCGCCGCACCCCACCACGGGACGGATTCTGGACGAATACGAACTCACCGGGCATTATGAAAAGTGGCATGGGGATCTTGGCCTCGCGGCCGAGCTTGGCGTGCCTTGCGCCCGCTACGGCGTGCCGTGGCATCGCATCCAGCCGACACCGACGACCTGGGATTGGAGCTTTCCGGACGAGACCCTGGAGCGCATGCTCGAACTCGGGGTCGATCCTCAGGTCGATCTGGTGCATTACGGGTTGCCGGCCTGGATCGACGGGGCCTTTCTCAATCCCGATTATCCCAAGCTCGTGGCCGAATACGCGGTGCGCCTCGCCGAGCGCTTTCGCGGGCGCATCACGTGGTACACGCCGCTCAATGAGCCGCGCATCACCGGCTGGTATTGCGGACGGCTCGGCTGGTGGCCGCCGTACAAACGCAGCTGGCCCGGCTTCGTGGCGCTGATGCTCGCCATCGCGAAGGGCATGGTCGAAACCGTGAAAGCGCTGGAGGGCGTCGATCCGGAGATCGTGCCCTATTTCGTCGATGCGACGGACCTCTTCGATACGGACGATCCCGCTTTCGAGGGCGAGGCCGAGCGGCGGCAGGAAATCGTCTTCCTCGCACTCGATCTGGTCTCGGGGCGGATCGATGAGAAGCACCTGCTCTGGCCCTGGCTTTTGAAGAACGGTGCGCGGGAGGCGGAGCTTGCTTGGTTCAGGGACAATGCGGTGGCAATCCCGGTGATCGGCATGAATCTCTATCCGATGTTCACGCAGAAGAAGTTGCTGCGCGATGCAGGCGGGCGCTTTCGCATCCGCATGCCATATGCGGGCGCCGATCTCATCACCCGCCTCGGACGCCTCTATCACGAGCGCTATGGCGCGCCGCTCATGATCTCCGAGACGGCCTCGATGGGTTCGCTACGCCGCCGCCTCGATTGGCTCGACGCCTCGGTCGAGGCCACGCGGCAGCTTCGGGCGGAAGGCGTGCCGCTCGTGGGCTATACGTGGTGGCCGATGTTCTCCCTCGTCACCTGGGCCTATCGCCAGAGCCGCCGCCCCGTCGCGGAGCACCTGGCCCATATGGGATTATGGGACATCGTGCCCGACGAGGCCGATCCCCTGCGCCGGGTCCGCACGCCTGCCGTCGATGCCTATCAGCAGCTTGTCAGAGGCGGGACCAAATCCGTCGGCAAGCTGGTGGATGTGTCATCTCCTGCAATGGCTTTACGCTAAAAACAAAGGGGAAAAGCGGGATGTTTCGAAGCTTCTTCTTGGCCGGGTTCGAAGGCTCCACCGGCTATAACCGCCACGGACATTGGTTCGATCAGGTCATCGCGACAGGGCATGACCAGACGGTGAATGAGGATTACCGGCAGCTTGCGGAACTCGGCCTTCACGCCGCACGTGAAACCATCCGCTGGCCCCTGGTGGATCTCGGTCGCGGACGATACGATTTCTCCACGGTCGCGCCCTTCGTCGAGGCGGCGCATCGCCATGGGGTGGAAGTGATCTGGGATCTCTTCCATTACGGCTATCCGCAGGGGCTCGACCTTTGGGGCGAAGAGTTCCCCAGACGCTTCGCCGATTACTGCTATGCGGTTGGCCGCTATATCGCGCGGCATACGGATGGCCCTTGCGCTTTCACGCCGATCAACGAGCCGTCCTTCATGGCTTATGCGGCCGGAGAGAAGGGGCTGTTTGCTCCGCATGTGACCGGGCGCGGCTGGGACCTCAAGGTGGCGCTTTCGCGCGCGGCCATCGAGGGCATCAATGCTTTATGGGCCGCTTGCCCCGGAGCGCGCATCGTCAATGTCGATCCCTTGTGCCGCGTAGCCTCACCCCACGGCGCGCCGGAGCTCGAGGAGGCGCGCGACTTCAACGACCGCCTCGTCTTCCAGAGCTGGGACATTCTCTGCGGACGGCTCCTGCCAGAACTCGGCGGCAGCCGCGCGCATCTCGATGTGGTCGGCATCAATTATTACTGGACTAACCAGTGGGAATGGGGCGCCGCGCCGCTCGAGGACGGTGTCGTTCCGCCGCTTGCCGATGACGATCCGCGCCGGTGGTCCTTGAAGCGCCTCGTGCGCTCAGTCTGGGAGCGCTATGGCGGCGAGGTGATGATCACCGAGACCAGCCATATCGGGGACAATCGCGGACGCTGGCTGCGGGAGGTGGCGGATGAATCCGAGACACTTCTTCTCGACGGCGTCCCGATCCGCGGCGTCTGCCTTTATCCCATCCTCGGCATGCCTGAATGGCACGACCCCGAAATCTGGACGCCGATGGGCCTCTGGGACCCTGTCTGCCATCGTGATCCGTGCGGCGAGCGATTGATCTGCGGGCCAATGCTCGAAGCGCTGCAATCCGTCCGCCATGTGGACGAACTCCACCACGCCTTGCGTGCCCGCCAGGGCAAGGCTCGTGCATCGGAGAGAAGAGGAATGCGCAGGCAAGTGGCGGCAGAGTAGAGTTCCGCCACCAAGCTGCACGTTGGATATTCCTCAACCCCTCGCAGGAGCAGCGGCGGCCAGAGGCTGCCTCTCTTCTTCACTTTTCAGGGTGAGGACCAGCGACGCTGCGATGAGGCAGAGACCGCCTGCGGCAAAGAACGCCGGAAGATAGCTGTCGAGGGCGGTGCGTGAGAGACCGCCGCCGAAAGCGGCTGTGGCTGCGCCGAGCTGGTGGCCTGCGAAAACCCAACCGAAGACGAGATTGGCCCGCTCGCGACCGAATTTCGCCGCCGTCAGCTTCACGGTCGGCGGAACGGTGGCGATCCAGTCGAGGCCATAGAAAACCGCAAAGAGTGAAAGACCGTAGAACGTGAAATCGGTGAAGGGCAGATAGAGAAGCGACAGGCCGCGCAGCCCATAATACCAGAAGAGAAGCCAGCGGTTGTCGTAGCGGTCCGACAGCCAGCCTGATCCCACCGTTCCGAAGAAATCGAACACGCCCATCATGGCGAGCACGCTCGCCGCGCCCACCGCCACCATGCCGTAATCCGCGCAGAGCGGAATGAAGTGCGTCTGGATGAGGCCGTTGGTGCTGGCGCCGCAGATGAAGAAGGTGCCGAACAGAACCCAGAATTCCCGCGTGCGCGCCGCGTCCTTCAGCGCTGCAAAGGGAGAGATTGCGGCGGATGTTGGAGCTGGCGCAGCCTGTCCCGGCTTCTCGCCGTAAGCGGCAAGGCCGACATCCGATGGCCGGTCGCGCATGAGCGCGAACACGAAGAGCGCCGCAACGACGAGCAGGCTGCACATGATCGCCGTGGCCGAGCGCCATCCCATCTGCTCCGTGAGATTGGCGAAGAGCGGCAGGAACAGGAGCTGGCCCGTCGCGGAGCTTGCGGTGAGAAGGCCGATCACCAATCCGCGCCGCTCGGAAAACCACCGCGTCGCGACCGTCGCGCCGAGCACGAGGGCCATGAGGCCCGTGCCGAAGCCGACCACGACACCCCACAGCAGGATGAGCTGCCACACGTGTGTCATGGCAAGCGACAGCAGCAATCCCACTGCGATCAGGGAGAGACCGAAAAGGACGATCCGCCTGACGCCGTAGCGGTTCATCAGGGCGGCGGCGAAGGGGCCCATGAGCCCGAAGAGAAGGAGGCGTACCGCGAGCGCACCCGAAATCTCCGCCGTCGCCCATCCGAATTCCTGCTGCAGCGGCAGGATCAGGACACCCGGTGCGCCCACCGCTCCGGCAGTGACGAGCATGGTGAGAAACGTCACGCCTGCGACGACCCAGCCATAGTGAATATTGCGGCGCGCCAGCAGCGTGGCGACATGCGACGAGATCATGGAGGCGAGTCTTTCAGTTCGGTTGAAAGCGATGGGTCATGTCGTGGAAGGGGTGGAGGCTCACGTCTCCCGCTCGTCACGGGCAAGCTTCAGGGCCGCTTCCTGTCCCGATTGCAGGATCGCCTCCGATGTCTCTGGATCCGTCGCGACGCGCGCAAGCTGCAGCGTGCCCATCATCAGGCCGAAGATCGCATAGGCTCTTTCCCGACGTTTCTTCTCCGGGAGTGTCAGCGGCAGTTCGGCGGCGATGATGGCGGTGAGCGCCTCTGCTCCCGATGCCATCACATCGCGAATTGTCGGATCGTTTCGCGCCACCTCCGGCGCGAGAGCCGCCATCGAGCAGCCCGCATCGGGCCGGTCACGGTGCAGGGGGCGCAGGTAGAAGCGCAGGATCGCCGTAAGCACGTCCTCCCCGTTCTCCCGCGCGGTCTGCGCCTCCTTGAGCCAGGTATTCCTGCTGTTGTCATGGGAGGCCGAGAGGGCTTCGCGGACGAGATCGTCCTTGGATTTGAAATGGGCGTAGAACCCACCATGGGTGAGCCCGGCATCGGCCATGAGACCGGCGACCCCAGTGCCCTCGATGCCGTTGGCCCGAAACTGCCGGGCGGCAACGTCGAGCACCCGTTTGCGGGTCTGTTCCTTATGGCCCTTCTCGTAACGCATGGCTGAACCCCATTGAAAGCGGCCTTTACATTATGCTCATCATATCATATGTCAAGTATCATATTAACGCGTCACATATCGCTTCCGACAAAGGATTCAGGACATGGCACAAGGATTGGGAACGGCGCTGATCACCGGCGCATCCGCGGGAATCGGCGCGGTCTATGCGGACCGCCTCGCGCGCCGCGGCTACGACCTCGTGCTGGTCGCACGGGACGAGGCCAAGCTGAATGCGCTTGCTGCCCATCTGAAGGCCGAGGCCGGCGTCAAGGTAGAGGTTCTGCGCGCCGATCTCGGCGAAGCCGAGGATGTTCGAACGGTCGAAACCCGGCTGCAAGGCGATGACATCACCCTGCTCGTCAACAATGCGGGTGTTGCCGTGGCCGGTTCGACCATCGACATGGATGCGGAACGTCTAGAAGCGATGATCCAGCTCAACGTGGTTGTCGCCACACGACTCGCCCGGGCCGTGGCGCCGGGCCTGGCCCAGCGGCGCAGGGGCGATATCATCAATATCGCATCCGTCGCGGGCCTTCGCGGCGACCAGCCCGCCATAAGCGTGGGCTACAGCGCCAGCAAGGCCTATCTCCTGGCCTTCAGCGAAGGGCTCGACAGCGAGCTCGCACCCTATGGCGTGCGCGTGCAAGCCGTCCTGCCGGGCGCGACCCGCACCGAGCTCTGGGCCAAGGGCGGCATCGATATCGATACCCTGCCGCAAGAGGCCGTGATGAATACCGGCGACATGGTCGATGCCGCCCTTGCCGGTCTCGACCTGGGAGAGCGCGTGACGATTCCCGCGCTGCCGGACATCGCAGACTGGAACACCTACAAGGCCGCCCGCGCCACGCTCTTCCCCAATCTGTCCCGCCGCTTACCGGCAGAGCGTTATGCTCGCAGCGGTACAGCCAGCCCTTCGGCGCGGCGCGCATCCTGATCTCATAGTGTCCGGCGACCATCATCGAAGCGGGCGGAACCCTTCAAACGGTTCTGCCCGCTTTTGCGTGTCCCGAAATTTTTTCGTCGCATCATGTCACACGGCCGAAGCGTGGATCGTCATTGCGGTGAGGCACGGCCAACTGAATGGATCATCCATCTCGCCACCGCCGTGTCCGATGTCACATCCGGCACCGCCATCTCGTCATGAAGGCGTGCCCTGATCCAACGGAGACGACGATGACCCAGCGACTGGCAAACCCCTTCAAGACGGCCCCGGAACCCATCAAGGCCATGATGGCGCTTGAAACAACCCTCGCCAATAGCGGGCTGGATCACAACCTGCTGGAGCTGGTGAAGCTGCGCGCCTCGCAGATCAACGGCTGCGCCTATTGCATTCACATGCATGTGACGGATCTGCGCAAGCATGGCGAGAGCGAGATGCGGCTTCACCTTCTCAGCGCATGGCGGGAATCCTCGTTCTTTACGCCGCGTGAGCGTGCAGCTCTCGGCTGGACCGAGGCGCTCACCCGGCTTGCGGAAACCGGCGCGCCGGATGAAGATTACGAGGCCCTGAAGGCCGAGTTCACCGAGGTCGAACAGGTCAACCTGACCCTTGCCATCGGCAGCATCAATGTGTGGAACAGGCTGCAGGTCGGGTTCAGGGTCGCGCATCCGAAGGACGAAGCACGCCATGCTGCCTGAGCAGGCCACGGAACTCTTCGAAGCGCACCGCCACCGGCTGGTGCGCCTCGCCTATCGCATGCTCGGCTCGCAGGCGGCGGCCGAGGATGTGGTGCAGGAGGCATGGCTGCGCTGGCAGCAGGCGGATCATGCGGAAGTTCGCGAGCCCGGCGCTTTTCTGTCCCGCATCGTCACGCGGCTGTGCCTGGACGAGATGAAATCGGCACGAGCGAAGCGCGAGCTTTATGTGGGTTCCTGGCTGCCCGAGCCACTCGTCGAGACCGACGAGGAACCGATCGATCCCGCCGATCTCACGATGACGTTGATGCTGGCGCTCGAGCGGCTCTCGCCGCTGGAGCGCGCAGCCTTTCTGCTTCACGACGTGTTCGGCCTGCCGCTGAACGAGATCGCCACGACCCTCGACCGGGAGGCCCCGGCGGTGCGCCAGCTCGCCTCACGGGCGCGCAAGCACGTGCAGGATGCCCGTCCGCGCTTTCCCGTGTCCCGCGACGAGGGAGACCGCATCGCCCAGGCCTTCTTCGCGGCGGTGAGCAGTGGCGATGTCACCACGCTCAAGTCCATGCTCGCGTCGAATGTCGTCATCCAATCCGACGGCGGCGGCAAGGTGCTCGCCTTCATCAATCCGATTGCGGGCGTCGAGCGCGTGCTCCGGCTCTACCGCAACCTTCATCGCAAATTCGGGAATGATGGGGCGAGGCTCGTCAGGCCGATCCGGATCGATGGGCTGCCGGGCTATATCAGCCACGAGCGAGGCGACGTTATTCAGACGACGGCCTTCGCCATCGAGGACGGCCTCATCACCAACATCTACATCACGCGCAACCCCGACAAGCTCCACCACGTGGTGGAGCTTTTATCGGACAAGGACGGAACGACAGGCCGCACGCAATGATGATTTGAACAAGCGGCTTTCGTCACACGCGCGGAACACGCGTTCGGCGAGCGCGCGAACGGCCCATCGGCGCGAGTTCGATATGGGCGGGATTGGGCGTGTGGTCGAGCATGGCTCCGTTCGCCGCATCGATGACAAGACCCACGGAGCCGCCGGGAAGCACCGCATTGCCRATCACGCCGGGAGCAGCCTTCTCGGTGAGCGCCGTCTTCACGAGCACGGAGCCCTGGCGATATCCCCTGGCCTCGGCGAAGGCGGTGAATTCCGTCTTGCGGTTGACGGTGACGACGCAGGGCGATTTCGGGCATGTGTGCCCGAGTGAAGTCCAGATGCGCGCCGAGGCCGGCGCGGACGTGATCGTCACGGGTTCTTCCGTGCCACGCGTCACTGTATTACACGCCGTCAGCGACAGAACCGCTCCGACCGCACATCCCACAACCCTGATTTTCATGAATGCTTCCTGCCCGCAGAGAAAATATGACCTATGTCATCAGCAGGTAGCGTTCACGGTTCAGTTTGCCAGGGCCGACACGAAGCACCACTTGAACGGGACGAGCCGTGAGAGGAAACTGCCTGTTCCTAATCCCTCGCAGGCCCAGCCACAAAGGGTGACCATGCCGCATTACTACTTCAACCTGCATCTCAGTGGGGATGTTCTCGCCGATCCCGAAGGCCAGGAGCTTCGCGATGCCGATCAGGCTTGGGAGCTGGCGCAGGCCATGGCCCATGGCCTGATGGAAACAAAATTCGAAAGGCCGGTGAACTGGGCCACGTCCCATATCGAGGTGAAGGACGAGGAAGGTGAAATCATCCTGGAATTCCCCTTCCTCGAAGCGATCCAGCTGAAGCCGCCGCCCCATCATTAGCGGGCTGTCTTATCGGCTGTCAGGCTGCGCCGCCTCGTCATAGATACCGCGCAGCAGGAAGCCAATGTCCTGCCTGTCCACGTGGCCGATGCCGGGCAGGCGGCCTTCGTCGAAGCGCAGGCTCTTGGTCTCGGGCTTGTACTCGACGGAGAGGGAAATCTTGTCCTGCTGTCCCTGCTCCTCGCATTCGATGGTCTGGAGGCCGGTATTGCGGGTCGCGGCGTCGAACCGGCAGGACAGCTTGCTGTCCTCGATCCAGCGATAGAACGCCCTGATGGGGCCGAGCGTCAGCGGCTCGCTCTGCCAGGGCGCAACGACGATCACCTGCGTGTCGGGCGGAAAGCTCAACGAGGTCCATTGCACGGCTGCACGCTCGGGCGACAGGAAAACTGTTGCATCCTTGACGGGCGTCATCCTCTGGCGATCGAGGGCGGCGGGCGTATCCGCGAAAGCAGGCCACGCCGCCAGCCAACCGGCCGCCGCGATGCCGCAGGGCCACGATCTCAACAATGTCCGCACGACGCCCCCGCCGCCCGGCCGGTCTGTCGCGTTCTTTGATGACGCAATCCGTGGCCTGGGTTGATGGCGGGAAGCTTATGCGTTGGTTGACGTAGCGGCAATGTCCTCGCTGCAACAGGTCCCAGCGATTCTTGGGAATAAGGTTTACAATTCCGCCTGCGCCAGACGCCAGGGCACGGGCGGGAGCTGCCCTGCATTCACCACCACGCCGAACACCGCCGCGAGGCGCTCAGGGGTCAGCACCGCATGGGGCGCTCCCCGCGCGACGAGGCGGCCTTCGTCCATGAGAATCATGTCATCGCCGATGCCGACCGCAAGCTGGAGGTCATGCAGCACGGCCACGACCGTCAGGCCGTCATGAGTGAGTTCTCGTGCGGTCTCCAAAAGGGCGAGCTGGTGCTTCAGGTCGAGGTTGGCGATGGGCTCGTCGAGAAACAGAACCTGACGGGTCTCGACCGTGCGTCCCGCCGCAAGCTGCGCGAGCACGCGGGCAAAATGCACGCGCTGGCGCTCACCGCCCGACAGGGTCTGATAGTTGCGTCCGGCAAGATGCGCCACATCGGCCCGGTCGAGGGCATGAAGGGTAAGCCGCTGGCGGTCGCTGCGGGAAAGGCCGCGCCCGATACCTTCGACGCCGAGGCTCGCGACCTCGAAGGCGGTGAAAGGGAAGCTCAGTTCCGAGGCCTGGGGCATCACCGCCCGCGCATGGGCGAGACGCCAGGCGGAGATTGCGGTGAGCGGTCGCTCCTCCAGCAGAACCGCGCCTTGGCTTGGCGTGAGTTCCCCGCACAGGAGACGCATCAGGGTCGATTTTCCGGCGCCATTAGGCCCGACGACGATGGTGAAGGAGCCCTGGGCGATGACGAGATCGATCTCCGCCACCAACGCGCGTCCACCACTGCGATAGGTGACGCCGCTTGCTTCGAGGATGGGGCTCATAGCACCAAGCCTCCCTTGCGGCGAAGCAGGAGCCACAGGAAGAACGGCGCGCCGATGGCGGCGGTGAGAATGCCGATGGGCAGTTCCGCCGGAGCCGCTGCGGTGCGCGCGACCGTGTCTGCGGCAACGAGCAAGGACGCGCCGAGCAGCGCGGAGGCAGGCAGAAGCATACGGTGGTCCGCGCCCGCGATGAGACGCAGCACATGCGGCACGACGATGCCAACGAACCCGATCATGCCTGCGCAGGCGACCGAAGCGCCGACGGACACGGCCACGAGCAGGATCGCGATTGCCTTCACCCGCTGCACCGGCACGCCGAGATGAAAGGCTTCCGCCTCGCCAAGCGACAGGGCGTTGAGGCCGCGCGCGAGAAAGGGCGTTGCGAGAAGCGTCGGCAGGATGAGCGGTGCCGCGGCGGCGACCTTGGTCCATGTCGCGCCGCTCAAGGAGCCGAGCGACCAGAACGACAGGTCGCGCAATTGCCGGTCGTCGCTCAGGTAAGCGAACACGCCCATGAGCGCGCCGGACAAAGCGCCGAAAGCGACGCCCGCCAGCAGCATGGTCGCAATCGAAGTGCGACCGCTGCGGGTGGAAACGACATAGAGCGCGAGCGTGGTCAGCAATCCGCCGAAAAACGCCCCGATGGGCAGCGCGCTGAACGGCAGGGGACCGATGAGCGGCACGAGGAATGCATCGCCCAACGTGATCGTCGCCGCTGCCGCGAGCGCCGCGCCGGCGGACACGCCGACGAGGCCGGGATCGGCCAGCGGATTGCGGAACAGTCCCTGCATCAGCGCGCCCGAGGAGGCCAGCGCCGCGCCGATGAGCAGGCCGAGCAAGAGGCGCGGCAGGCGCACCTGCAGGATGATGAGCGCATCGCCGCCCGTTGCCGCCACCTGTCCCGCAAGCGCATCGATGATGATGGTGAGAACCCGCGAGGCGGGCACGCCCGTTGCACCGAGGCTCAGCGCGGCGAGGCTGACGATCACGAGCAGAAGGGCGAGCACAGGCATCAGCGCCGCCCTGCGGTTTCTGGTCGGCAGCGCCGCGTTCAAGGCCATGGATGTCATGGCGTCTTTGCGGGATGGAGCGCCGCCATCAGGTCCCGCGCCGCCTCGGGCGTGCGCGGCCCGAAGCCGAGAAGATAGAGCGCATCCATCACCACGAGCCGACGCTTCGCGGCGGCAGGCGTTCCGGCGAAGGCGGGAAGCGCGAACAGATCGGGCGCCGCGCCGCCGGGGCCGCGATCCATCATGACGATGGCATCGGGCGCCGCCGCGATGATGCCTTCATCCGAAAGAGGTTTCCAGCCGGAGAGCGAAGAAGCGACGTTCGTCGCGCCGGCCAAGCCCAGCATCGCATCCGCCGTGGTGCCCTGGCCGCCGACGAGCGGCCGGCCGTTCTGGAGCGAGAGCACGAAAAGTGCGCGGACGCTCAGGTCGACCTTCTTCTTGTCCTCGGACAGGCGCGCGAAACCTTGCTCGATTTCTCCAGCAAGGGCTTTCCCGCGCTCGGAAGCACCGACCGCCTGCGCGACCATCTCGACCCGGCGCACGATGCCCGCCACGCTCGGGTCATCGGGGACGCGGATGATCGGCACGCCCGCCTGCTCGACGAGGCGCAGGGTGTCCGGAGGGCCTGACCCTTCGGAGGCAAGAACGAGGGTGGGATTGAGCGAGAGAATGCCCTCGGCACCCAGCGCGCGCATATAGCCCACGTCCTTCTTCGTCTTAAGCGCGTCGGCCGGAAACTGGCTGGTGGAATCCACACCCACGATGTCCTGATCGAAGCCGAGGCGGTAGAGAATTTCGGTGACCGCGCCGCCGATGCTCACGATCCGGCGCGGAACCTCGGCGCGGACCATGCGCGGCAGGATGAGAACGGTGGGCGCCAGAAGAAGAGAGCGTCGCGACAGCATCTGAATGGTCCTCCTCGGTGAGAATGAGCTTGCCGGTTCCGCGGTCGGTCAGAACAAGCAAATTCCCCACGGGTCTCCAGTTTTTACTGGTTCTAAACAAGATTTAACTTGGCGGCTGCATGTATTCGCAGTTTAGAATGATGTAAAACTGCGTTTTCATCAGCCGATATTGACGCAGTTACTTGATTTGGATAGCGGATGCAAACCCCTCCTGTAAGGAATGCGAGGCGCCAGCCCGGATGGTCTGAAGATCGACATGAAAGACTGGGATCGTCAGTGTGATGAAAGGTCTGCACATAAGCCTTGCGTAACCTTGTCCTTCTTGCTCCCGCGCCCCCATCTCGAAATTGAAAAGGAAAGAGACATCCATGTTCATCGCCATGAACCGCTTCAAAGTGTTGAAGGATGCTAAGGAAGAATTCGAGCAGCGCTGGCTCGGCCGGGACAGCCACCTGAACGAGCTGGAAGGCTTCGTCGAGTTCCATATGCTGCGCGGGCCCGAGCGCGAGGACCACGTTCTCTATTCCTCGCATACGGTCTGGAAATCCCGCGAGCATTTCGAGGCCTGGACGCGCTCCGAGCAGTTCCGCGCCTCGCATACCCGCTCCAGCACCGGTTCCAACAAGCCGCTCACCCTCGGCCATCCGGAATTCGAAGGCTTCGAGGTGTTCCAGACCATCCACAACACGGTGAAGGATGGCGCCCATGAATGACGTCCGCGAGCTGATCCGGCAGGACCTCGCGGAGAAGCCCGACGGCGTTCTCGAGACCATCGCCGAGGCGCGCGATGTTCCGCTCCAGGATGTGCTTGATTGCCTACCGCCGGAAGCGGCTGTGCGGATTGCCGGAAGCCTGTTCGAAGAGGCGTAGCGGGACCTGACGGAATGGGGCGAGATCACCTTCATCGTTCACACCCGCGACGGCGTGTTCGAGACGAAGGGCTCCGTAGCGCCGGCACCATGGGCCGGGGCTATTTCAACATCCACGGCGACAGTCCCATCGGCGGGCACTTGCGGGCCGACCGTTGCCGCTTCATCTACTTCATCGACCGGCCTTTCTTCGGCAAGCGTTCCTGCTCGGTGCAGTTCGTGAACGAGGAAGGCGGGGTGATGTTCAAGATCTTCGTGGGCCGCAACGAGGATCGGAGCTTGAAGGCAGACCAGCTTGCCCGGTTCGAGGCGCTTAGGGAACGCTTCGGCCGGTAAGGCTGAACGCGGAAGAAGGTGAGGCCGCCATGGAAAAAGCACCCCTACAGGACCCGATCCTGCCGGTCGATGACGAGGCCCGCCATCTGGCAAAGCGCCTGATGCGCACCGCGCGTTTCGGCGCTCTCGCCACCAACGATGCGACAAGCGGCATGCCGTTCTCCAGTCTCGTGGCGGTGGGCACGGATCTCGATGGTTCGCCCATCATCCTGACATCGAAGCTCTCCGTGCATACGCGTCTGCTTGAAGCGGACCCGCGCTGCTCGCTGCTTCTCTCCACCATCGGCAAGGGCGATCCGCTCGCCCATCCGCGCCTGACACTGCTTGCGAAGGCCAAGCGGCTGGAGCGCTCCACTGATGATTCCCAGAAGATCCGCCGCCGCTACCTGATGCAGCATCCGAAAGCCGAGCTCTATGTGGACTTTCCGGATTTCGCGTTCTGGCGCCTGAAGGTGGAAGCGGGCAGCCTCAACGGCGGCTTCGGCCGCGCCTATCGTATGGGGCGTGAAGACCTTCTCACCGATACCTCCGGCTTCTTCGATTTCTACGATTTCGAGGCCGGCGCCATCGAGCACATGAACAGCGATCACGCCGATGCGGTCGCGCTCTATGCCGAGAAGCTGTGCGGCGCTCGGGCAGGGGCCTGGCACCTCATCGGCATCGATCCGGAAGGGCTGCAGCTGGCGCTCGGCGACGAAATCCTGCGCTTACCCTTCCCGAGGGCGCTCACCGGCCCGCATGAATTGCGCCCAATGCTTATGGTGCTGGCGCAGGAGGCGCGGGAGAAGGCCTGAATGCCCGGCCAGACATAGAGGTGAGACCATATTGGGCCTTGCCAGGACGTGTGCTTGATCGCATCAAGGTCACATTGTCACCAAGGCCGATCATTCGCTTCATGCTGCTTGCCGCCCTCCATACCCGCGCCCGCTCCGTCCTGGCGCCCCTTGCCGACGCGGCGTCGAGCTTTTCGCGCAATGACGGGCTGGCGATGGCGAGCCATGTGGCGCTTTCCCTCGTCATCGCGCTGTTTCCGTTCCTGATCTGCGTGGCGGCGCTGGCGGCTTTTCTCGGCGCGGGGCGCATCTCCACCCACATCGTCCATATTCTCTTCGATTTCTGGCCGGAGGGTGTTGCAGGGCCGCTCGCGAAGGAGGCCGATAAGGTTCTCGTGCCCCGCAGGGACGTGCTGACGATCAGTATTCTCGTGACTACGCTGGTGGCCACCAACGGCGTCGAGAGCATTCGCGTCGCCCTGTGCCGCGCCTATGGGGTGGGCCGCTCCCGGCCTTGGTGGCTGGCGCGGCTGATCGGCGTGGGCTTCATTCTGGTCGGCGCCAGCGCGCTCGTGGCGGCTTCGTTGCTCGTGGTGCTATGGCCCTCGTTCTGGCGCAGCGCCGTCACCTACATGCCGGATCTCGGCACCTTCCGCCCCACCTACGACGTGGTGCGCTATGTACTCGCCTCCATCGTGCTGGTCGTGGGCCTTGCTGCTACGCATATCGGCCTGCCCGATGCGCGTCCGCGCCTGCGGGACGTGATGCCCGGCATCGCCGCCACTCTCGTCCTGTGGCTTGCCGGCGCGACGCTTTACGGCGAGTTCCTGGCGAACGTCACCCATGTGAAGGCGACTTATGCGGGTCTGGCGGGCATTCTCACCGCGCTCATCTTCCTGCAAATCTCCGCCGCCATCTTCATCTTCGGCGCCGAACTCAATGCGGCTCTGCGCAGAAGCAAGGATGCACGAGCCGAGGCGCCGCTGCCTGTGGCTCTCGAGGCGGAAGCTGTCTGAAGGATCTGCCGCTCAGCTTACACCTTCATCCTGTTTCTTCTCGCAATCCCGTTTCGGCGTCTGCTGTGGAGATTTCTGCTGGGCAATGGTCGCGTCCTCGGCGAGCGGTGCGGCGAAGGCCGATGGTGCGGCGAAGGTCATCAGGACGGCGAGGGAGATTGCGCGAAGCATGATCTGTCGTTCCTTCATCGATGTGGGGAGATGCTAGCCCTGGACGAGACGCATGGCCAGCCTGTGGCGGATCACGGATTCTTGCGCCGCAAGGGACGAAAAGAGCCTCTTGAAAAGGACGCAAAACGCTCCTAAAATTCGAACTTGCCAAGGCCTTTCAAAGGCTTGGGTATACGGGCGCCGGCAGGTGTCCGGCGCTCTTGTGGTTACGTTGCTCAACGGAGGATGTAGCTATGAGATCAGCTTTCGACTTCTCGCCCCTGTACCGCTCGACGGTCGGCTTCGACCGGCTGTTCGACCTGCTCGATCAGAACGCACAGATCGAGCCCATGACCAACTGGCCGCCCTACAACATCGAGAAGCTGGGCGACGACCAGTACGTCATTACCATGGCCATCGCGGGCTTCTCGCCTGACGAGGTCGAGATCACGCAGAAGGAAAACCTGCTCCTCGTCTCCGGCCAGAGGAAGAGCTCGGAGGAGGGCAAGCAGTACCTGCATCGCGGCATTGCGACCCGCACCTTCAAGCAGACCTTCAACCTCGCCGATCATGTGAAGGTCACGACGGCCACGCTCGAAAACGGCTTGCTCACTGTCGCACTCAAGCGCGAGGTGCCCGAGGCCTTAAAGCCTCGCCGCATCGAGATCGCCTCCGGCGCCAAGCCGCAGGGAAAGACGATCGAACACGACAAGCAGCCGCAGCAGATCGAGCATACCAAGGCGGCGTAGCACTCCCATGATGACGAAGCGGCGCCGGAATCATCTGGCGCCGCGACCTCTGGTTCAGGCAAAAAGGAGGATAGCGATGAATATGCGCGATCTGATCCCATGGGGCCGTAACCAGCAGACGGTCCCGCACCGGTTCCGCGAAGAGAGCGATCCTTTCATGACTCTGCATCGTGAAATGAACCGGCTGTTCGACGATGTTTTCCGTGGCTTCGACATGCCCTCTTTTGGCGGCATGAGCCGCGCGGGAGTGGGCTGGCCGCATGTGGAAGTCGTTGATAACGACAAGGACGTGTGTATCTCGGCGGAACTGCCCGGCATGGAGGACAAGGATGTCGAGGTGTTGATGCAGGATGGCGTTCTCACCATCCGCGGCGAGAAGAAGTCCGAAATCGAGGACAAGGAGCGCGCTTTCAGCGAGCGCGCCTATGGCCGCTTCGAGCGGCGCATCCCGCTCGCCTGGGAGGTGGAGGAGGACAAGATCGAAGCCTCCTTCAAGAACGGCGTCCTTATCATCACTATGCCCAAGGCGCCCCAGGYGGCTGCTCAGGCGAAGCGCATCGCCATCAATCGCGAGGATGATGCGACCAAGCATTAACGGATGAACCTTTAACTGGGGCCCACGTGAGTGGGCCCCTTTTGATTTGCCCTAAGGTAATCTGCCCTAAAGGAAATTCAGTATCGCCGGCGATTTTGTCGGGATTGATTGGTTCAAGATAATAAACCTAAAGGCTTAGATATAACGTATAATGTATCGGGATAACGTTTAATGCTATTGCCAAGGTCGTGGGGGCATCCAAGCAAGGAAATGCCCATGACCAACAAACCCGTCATCAAAGGTGACAACGGATCAAACTCGCTTCTTGGGGGAGAAGCGGATGAGATCATTTACGGCTTCACGGCACATGCCGCCGGATCGTCGATCTCGGCAACGAAGATCGCATCGTACACGCCAAGCCCAACGGGATACCCTGTTCCCCTGACCGTAACAGCGCCGTCGGACGACCCCGATCATCTCTTCATTGTCGATCGCAAGGGCATCGTGAAGGTCATGGACCTCGCGGCCGGAAAGATGCTCGGTACGAACTTCATGGACCTGTCCTCCGAGATCCCGCTCACCGGCGAACAGGGCATGCTGGGATTCACGTTCGATCCGAACCATGAAGAGAACGGCCACGTCTTCGTCTATATGAGCACCCATTCGGGAGACGTGGAAATCCGCCGCTATACGACATCCGCGAACGATCCCTATGCCATCGATCTCAGCAGCAAGCATATCGTGAAGAAAATCGATTTTCCGGATGGTGTCACCCGCCATCGCGGTGGTTGGATCGATTTTGGACCTGATGGAAATCTGTATGTCAGCATCGGTGATGGGGGCAATGGAGCCAATGCCCAGCGGCTGACCAATCCACTCGGCAAGGTCTTACGCATCAATGTGAATGGAGATGATTTCCCGAACGATCCCGACAGGAACTATGCCATTCCTCTGGACAATCCGGCTGTCATCGCCGGCATTGCGGGAGATGCCAGAGGCACCGGCATCTATGCGGCGGGTCTTCGCAATCCCTGGAAGGGAAGTTTCGATCGCGCGACGGGTGAGCTCTACGTCTCCGATGTGGGAGAAAGTACCGCGGAAGAGATCAATCTGATCAAAGCCGGCGCCAATTACGGCTGGAGCCTTACTGAAGGACACTTCGATCCGGCGCAATTCCCGGATTACACGAACCCGATCCATGACTATGGCCGCGCGGTTGGAACGACCGTAGTGGGCGGTTACGTGTATCGGGGCCAGGAAGACGCTTTCCACGGTCAGTATATTTTCGGTGACCTGAACAAAACCAAAGTATGGTTCATGGATCCCAACAACCCGACGGCTGGAACCATGGATATCACCGCAAGCCTGGGAGGCCTTGTGGGACGTGGGAAAAACCCGATGGTCTTCGGGGAGGATGCTCTCGGCAATCTCCATCTCGCCACGGCGAGCGGCGAGATCCTCAGACTGACTCCGCAAGCCACATCTCTCGATGAAGCCGACGTGATCGACGCCGGCGGCGGCCATGACGTCATCTATGCCGGCGCGGGCAACGACAAAGTACTCGGCGGAACGGGTAACGATACGCTCAACGGCATGGCCGGCGACGATGCTCTCGACGGCGGCACCGGAGTGGATCGCCTCGTCGGCGGGCTCGGCAACGATTCATATGTGGTCGATCATGCCAAGGACGTCGTCCTCGAAAAGGCAGGCGAAGGAAAGGATACGATCCGCACCAAGGTCAGCTATGTCTTGAAGGACACCATGTCCATCGAGGTGTTGTGGACGACGAACACCGCCGGCACCGCATCCATCGATCTGACCGGCAACAAGCTGGACAACCAGATCTCCGGCAATGCGGAAACCAACGTGCTCTCCGGTCTCGGCGGCGCGGACATCATCCGGGGCTTGGGCGGAGATGACGTAATCAATGGAGGCGAAGGCACCGACGACCTGCATGGCGATGCCGGAAGCGACCGCCTCGACGGTGGAACCGAGAACGACAAGGTGGAAGGCGGCGCCGGCGCCGATCGCCTGACCGGTGGCGCGGGAGCCGACACTTTTGTGTGGCTCTCGACGACGGATACGAGCACTATTGTCTTGGAGGCCGATCTCGTTCTTGATTTCGATGCCGCCCAAGGAGATCTGCTGAGCCTAGTCAACATCGATGCGCGCGAGGATCGGGAGGGCGCCCAGGCCTTCACCTTCCTCGGCAATGCGGCCTTCACCCATGCGGGACAGATTCGCTACGAGGTCGTGGGAAATGAAACGCTCGTTTATCTCAACACGGACATCGATCTCGAAGCAGAAGGCGTGATCCGGCTGACGGGTATCCATGCTCTCTCTGCCGAGAGCTTCATTCTCTGAGAATATGGAACGTCACTGCTTATTGGGRCAGTGACGTTCCCTTTCCTATGGAGACATATGCATGTAGAGCGCGGCCTGCACCAGGCGATCGGGGCCGAGATCTTCGTGAGTGTCGAGTTTCAACAATTCCGCCAAACGCCGCCGCGCGCGATTGATGCGGCTTTTGATGGTGCCGATATTGGTGCCGCAGATCCGTGCCGCGTCTTCATAGGTGAGGCCTTCGGCGGTGACGAGCAGAAGCGCCTCGCGCTGATCGATGGGCAGCTTGGTGAGAGCCTCCAGCATGTCGCCGAAATCGAGGTGCGATATCTGCTCCGGCAGCACCGCCACCTTCTCGGCCCACGCGCCTTCGGGATCTTCGACTTCGCGCTTGCTGCGGCGCGCCTGCGTGAGAAAATCGTTGCGCAGGATGGTAAAGAGCCAGGCCTGCATGCTGGTGCCGGGGGTGAACTTGTCGAGATTGCTCAAACCCTTCAACAACGCGCCTTGAACGAGATCGTCGGCGCGGTCGATACTGCCTGAAAGAGAAATCGCGAAAGCACGCAGATGCGGAATGGCGGCAAGCATCTGCTGCTTCAGGGGTGTCTCAGCCGCCATACCGCTCCCTCCAACTCAGACCGAAGCAGACGTCCGTTGGGATGCCGGTGCATTAACCTATGTGAACCCAAACCGCGATTGTGAGTCCGTTCCGGACGCTGGGAATTATGGCTCAATTGCTTCCGGGCAAGATCTGCATGGCGCTGTCTCGTGACGTTCATCACACGTCTTTGACCGATTCCTCGTGCCGCTAATTCACATGAGTGAATGTGCGGACGGATCTTTGATGTAAGATCGCGTTGCAGATGCCGGGGACGTGATTCGTCCAGTTTTACTGGAATGGCGTCTCTGCCTTGCATCGCGCTTTAAGTGGTTTTCGCCAACTTGATGTGGGTGATGGCACTCGATGGACTCGACGCTTCAGCCTCGCTGCATGATCGTAGAAGATCAGACCGTGATCGGAATGTCGCTGGAAGACCTGCTCAATGACATGGGCTTTCTGGTGCAGGGTCCGTTCATGAGCAATGTGCAGGCTTTGCACTGGCTTGAAAACGAAACACCGGACATCGCGTTGCTCGATTTTATGATCAAGGACGGAACGTCGCTCGAGACCGCGCGCGCCCTGAAGAACCGCAGCATCCCCTTCGCGATCTATTCCGGCCTTTCACCGCAGCTCGATTGTCCGCCGGAGCTGCATGACGTGCCGTGGCTGGAAAAGCCCATGAGCGGCGAGGTTCTGGCGGCCATGCTGACGGAAATCGCGGCGCCCCGAGCCGTTGCCCGCTCGGCGGCGGAATCGAAAGCCTGACCTTGCGGCGCACATGACGCGTCAAGACAAAGGCGGAACATCGCGGCTCGGCAGGCCGTTATCCTCCAGATTGTCCTGGAGGACACTATGCGTACTTCGTTGAAGACCCTGCTGGCTGCGGCCCTGGTTTTCGGTGGCGTTACCGCGCTCGAACCCACGAACGCCTCCGCTCAGCCCGGCTGGGGACCTCGCGCACCTGAAGGTGATACCTATGCACCGAGATACGGTGGCCGGGCCTATGGCTATGGCCCGCCGGGCGCTTATCGCGGTTACCGTGGCGGTTATGGCTATCGTCCCGCTTATTACGGGCGCCGCTATTATGGCGGTTCCCCTTATTACGGATACAGGCGTGGCTATTACAACGGCGGTGCCGTGGCCGCCGGTGTGGTCGGCGGGCTGGCGCTAGGCGCCATCGCGGGTGCTGCGAGCAATCCGTACTATTACGGCTACGGCCCGGCTTACCGACCCGCCTACTATGCTCCTGGCCGTTGCGTCGTAGAGCGCCGGCGGGTGGTGAACCGCTATGGGCGCGTGGTCTTTCAACGGATTCGAACCTGCTATTGATGCGCCTTGCCGAACGAGCCTTGGAAAGCCCCGTCCCGTACGGGRCTTTCTCGTTGGTTGATGCCATCTTGAAGACAGGCTACAGCCCGTGCCATCGTTCCAAGAGCCGTTTCCACGAAAGCGGAAACGGCTCTCGTCTTGGTTTGCCGCATTTCTTGCGGTGAACCGGATTCACTTCGCCTCAAAATGCTCCAGCCGAAGATGCGGCCAGCACCGGACACCCCATGACCACGCGATTTCATCGCGGCGACCTGCCCGCGAACTACAAGCCCGGCCCCGCGATCGCCGTCGATACCGAGACGCTCGGCCTCAACCCCCATCGCGACAGGCTCTGTGTGGTGCAGATCTCGAAGGGCGATGGGGATGCGGATGTGGTGCAGATCCTGAAGGACGGCCCCAGGCCCGAGAACCTGATCCGGGTGCTCGCCGACGAGAGCGTGCTCAAGATCTTTCATTATGCCCGTTTCGACTTGGCCGTTCTTTTTCACGCTTTCTCGAGCATGCCCCGCCCCGTCTACTGCACCAAGGTCGCCTCGCGGCTTGTTCGCACCTATACGGACCGGCACGGCCTGAAGGACCTCACGCGGGAGCTTTTGAGCGTTGAAATCTCGAAGCAGCAGCAATCCTCCGACTGGGGCGCCGACACGCTGACCCAGGCCCAGCTTGATTATGCAGCCTCCGACGTGCTCCACCTGCATGCGCTCAAAGAGAAGCTCGACCGCATGCTGGAGCGGGAAAACCGGCTCGGCATTGCCCATCAATGCTTTTCGTTCCTCCCGACCCGTTCTCAGCTCGACCTGCTGGGCTGGGCGGAGACCGATATTTTCGCGCACAGTTGACGCAGGCTTAAACTTTCCACCATAAACCTTATATCCGTCATGACATCGCCATCACCATCCTGCATGGCGCCGTACCGTGAGACGGAAGAGGTTTGGATCATAGTGGCGGGACTTCAGGGCAGCACATTGCAAGGTGGCCCGGCCTCAAGGCCGGCTGTGCGCACGCGCGCCTTCAACAAGGCGAAGCGCCATTCGCGCTGGGTGCGTTTCGCCAAGTTCGCCATTCCCTTGGGATCCCTGATCGGCATTGGCGCGGTCGGCCTCGTGGCCTATCTCGACCCTTTCCGGAAGATCGAGAACCTGAGCTTCGGCGCGGTCGGAGTGAGCGGCACCAACGTGACCATGGAAGCCCCCAAGCTCACCGGCTTCAAGAACGACAACCGCCCCTATGAGGTGACCGCCAGCGCCGCCACTCAGGATGTGCGCAAGCCGAATTTCGTGGAGCTGAAGGATCTGCGCGCCCGCATCGTCACGGACGACAAGGGTAGCGTGGCCAATCTCGAAGCTTCCATCGGCATTCTCAACACCCAAAAAGAGCAGATGAACCTGCGCAAGGACGTGAAGGTGGTGACCGATTCGGGCCAGCAGGTCATGCTCCGCTCCGCCTTCGTGGACTTCAAGTCCGGCACCGTCGTGTCGAACGAGCCCGTCACCGTGCTTCTCGGCAGCAATGGCGAGATCCAGGCCGAGGGCCTGCGCGTCATCGACAACGGCAAGCAGATGTCCTTCAAAGGCCGCGTGCGCACCACGTTCCAGCCCGCCGCCGACAGCTCCGGCTCTCCCGCTTCCCCCAATTCCGCCAGCACGGCCGCCCCAGCGCCTGCGGCCCAACCCACAAGTGTCCGTCCATGATGAGCTTCACCCGCGCCGCGCTCGTTCTCGCGCTTGCCCTCCCGGCCTCTGCCGCTCTTGCTCAGGCATCGAAGGAGCGCGCGGTGGGCTTCGGCAATTTCGGCTCCAGCAAGGAGCCGATCAAGATCGACGCCAACAAGCTCGACGTTTACGATAAGGAAGGCCGCGCCGTCTTCACCGGCGACGTGGTGGCGGTGCAGGGCGAGAGCACCATGAAGTGCTCGCTCATGACCGTGTTCTACGAACAGAACCGCGACCAGCAGGGCGGCGCGCAGCCGGCGGCGGCGCCTGCCGGGCAGGGGCCCAGCGAAAGCGCGATCAAGAAGATCGACTGCACCGGTCCCGTCACCATCGTGTCGAAGACCCAGGTCGCCACCGGCGACAACGCCACCTTCGACCGGAGCGCCAACAAGATCCTGCTCATCGGCAACGCCACCCTGAGTGACGGCCCTAACGTGACCAAGGGCGAGCGCGTAACCTATGACATCAATACCGGCGTCGCCAACATCGACACCAAGCCCGGCGGGCGCGTCCGGGCGCTGTTCGTGCCCGGCCAAGGCGCACCGGCCCCCACGGGCGCCGGCAACGCCAAGCCGAAGAACCCGGCGACGAACTGAGGATGGACCGCAAGTCCGTCCGTCCTCCGATCACTCTTTCGCGATTGTTCCAGTAGTGAAGTCCCTTTTCAACCGCACCCAACCCGGCGCCTCGAATGTGAGCCTCCTGGACCGTGTTCCGGCTAGCTCCGGCCCCGTATCCTTCCGCAGCCAGGATGGCTCCGTCTTCGGCGGACCGGGCGTCCTGGCCGTCAAGGGCCTGCAGAAGAGCTATCGCGGCCGCACCGTGGTGCAGGATGCGGGCCTCAACGTGCGCGCCGGCGAGGCGGTGGGCCTGCTCGGCCCCAACGGCGCGGGCAAGACCACGATCTTCTACATGATCACCGGCCTCGTCTCGGCGGATCGCGGCGTCATCAGCCTCGACGGGCATGACGTGACGGGTCTGCCCATGTATCGCCGCGCGCGCCTCGGCATCGGCTATCTGCCGCAGGAAGCCTCGATCTTCCGCGGCCTGAGCGTGGAGGACAACATCCGCGCCGTGCTCGAAATCGTGGAGCCGAGCCGCAAGGAGCGCGAGCGCAAGCTCGACGCGCTTCTCGAAGAGTTCAACATCGCACGCTTGCGCAAAGCGCCCTCCATCGCCCTCTCGGGCGGTGAGCGCCGCCGCTGCGAGATCGCCCGTGCGCTCGCTGGCGAGCCGACCTTCATGCTCCTCGACGAGCCCTTCGCCGGCATCGATCCCATCGCTGTGGGCGACATCCAGAACCTCGTCCGTCACCTGACCCGACGCGGCCTCGGCGTGCTGATCACGGATCACAACGTCCGCGAGACCCTGGGCCTCATCGACCGGGCCTATATCATCCATTCCGGCCGGGTGCTGACCGAAGGTTCCCCAGACGCGATCGTGTCCAACGAGGAAGTGCGCCGCCTCTATCTCGGCGAGGATTTCCGTCTCTGACATCAGGACGATTGACCTTTTGACGGAACGGCAGGCATCGGCGTAAAAAAGGAAAGGCATGCAAGGAGCGTGCCGGAAACGTCGCTGGGTGCCGTGATGAGTTCGATGCAACGGCTTGAGCTGCGCCAGGGCCAGTCCCTGGTCATGACTCCCCAGCTCGTTCAATCCATCAAATTGCTGCAGCTGTCGCATGCGGAACTAGCGGCCTATGTGGAGGCTGAGCTGGAGCGCAATCCGCTGCTCCAGGAAGGCGATGCTAATAGCGATGCGCCTGCGCCGAGCCTTGCCGATTTCCTGCGCGCCAAGCAGAAATACGAGGAAGCCGGTCCCCGGATGGTGCCCGGCCCCCCGCCGCTGCGGGGTGAGGCGGTCGCGGGCGCTGCCGCGCAGGCCCCCGCCGGTCATGCCGAGCTGAAGCCCGAGCTGGAGGCTTCCATCGCAGGCTCGCAGAGCCTGACCGACTATCTCGAGGGCCAGCTGGACTTGGCGTCCGCCGATTCGCGCATCCGAGCCATCGGCCGCCATCTGATCCACAATCTCAGCGAGGCCGGCTACCTCACCGAGGATCTCGCCGAGCTTGCCGCCCGCCTCGATGTGCCGTTGCAGGAAGCCGAGACGGCGCTCCGCCTGATCCAGACCTTCGAGCCTTCCGGCGTGGGCGCACGGGATTTGCGGGAATGCCTGGAAATCCAGCTTAGAGAACGGGATCGGTTCGATCCGGCCATGGGGGCCCTGCTGGGCCGCCTTGATCTTCTCGCCAAGCAGGATTTTACGACCCTCCAGAAGCTCTGCGGCGTCGACCGGGAGGATCTGGCGGACATGATCGCCGAAATCCGCCGCCTGGAGCCCAAGCCCGGTCTCGCCTTCGTCTCCGCGCCGGTCCAGGTTCTCGTGGCCGATATTTTAGTGCGGCCCTCGCCCGACGGCAGTTTCATCGTGGAGCTCAACCCGGACACCCTGCCGCGTATCCTGCTCAACCGCTCCTACTATACCGAGGTCGCGAAGGCGGTCCGGCGCGACGAGGACAAGACCTTCCTGTCCGATTGCCTCCAGTCTGCGAGCTGGCTCACCCGCAGCCTCGACCAACGGGCCAAGACCATCCTGAAGGTCGCGACCGAGATCGTGCGCCAGCAGGAGGGCTTCTTCAGCGACGGCGTCGCGGCTTTGCGCCCCATGACCCTGAAGAGCGTGGCGGAAGCCATTGGGGTACACGAATCGACCATTTCCAGGGTTGCCGCCAACAAGGCCATCGGCCATGCGGGCGTGACCCGTTCCATGAAGTTCTTTTTCAGTTCGGCTACCGGCGAGGGCGAGCATTCCGCCAAGGCGGTGCGCCACAGGATCAAGCAGCTGATCGACGCGGAGGCGTCGGAGGATGTGCTCTCCGATGAGGCACTTGCCCAGAAAATGAAAGCCGAGGGCATCGATGTGGCCCGCCGCACGGTCGCCAAATACCGGGAGGCCTTGCGGATCCCGTCCTCCGCCGAGCGCCGGAGGCGACACAAGTACAAGGCCTCATGATGAACTTCGCGAAACGCTTGCATTGCCGATGAGGACGGTCATCATCGGCTCATGACCCCAACAATCGGGGCAACCAGGAGGGAAACGCCATGACGCTGAGGGTATCCGGCAAGAATCTCGATATAGGCGAGGCTCTTCGTGGCCAGGTTCAGGACCGTGTGGCGGGGGCCATGTCGAAATATTTCGACGGCGGCTATACCGGCCATGTGACGGTGGCCCGCGACGGCGCCGGCTTTCGCACCGATTGCGTGCTCCACCTCGCCTCCGGCATGACGCTCGAAGCCTCCGGCGCGGCCCAGGATGCCTATTCCAGCTTCGACCAGTCGGCGATGCGAATCGAAAAGCGCCTGCGCAAGTACAAGCAGCGCCTGAAAGGCCATGCCGTGCCCAATGGCGGCCGCGAGACCGGCCTGGAAGCGCCCTATGCGGTGCTGGAATCTCCTACCGACGAGGCGGTCGGGGAGGAGGCCTACCACCCCATCGTCATCGCTGAGACCACGAAGCCGCTGCATCGCCTCTCGGTCAGCGACGCCGTGATGAATCTCGATTTCACGGGCGCGCCCGCCCTTGTGTTTATCCACGCTAGCACCGGACGCGTGAACGTCGTATACCGCCGCGGCGACGGAGCGATCGGCTGGGTTGATCCGCCGCCCGCTTAAGCCATGAAGGGTAGCCCGATCTTGAAGGGTAACTCTCTTGGCCTGGTTTTTGCCTGGAACGGTTGGAGGCCTGAAGGCTTCACACCATAATGCAGCGTGATCGATGCCCTTGCTGGATTTTCTTGACCCCCAGGCCGTTCTCCCCGCCTTACGCGTGAGCGGCAAGAAGCAGGCCCTTCAGGAGCTGGCGGCCCATGCCGCTCGCCTGACGGCCCTGCCCGAGAACGCCATCTATGAGGCGCTGCTTCAGCGCGAGCGCCTCGGCTCGACCGGAATCGGCGAGGGAATCGCCATTCCCCATGGGAAGATGCCGGGTCTGACCCGTATCTTCGGCCTCGTCGCGCGAATGGAAAAGCCGATCGACTTCGAGGCCCTGGATGACCAGAAGGTCGATGTTCTCTTCCTGCTCTTGGCGCCCGAAGGGGCGGGAGCCGACCATCTCAAGGCCCTGGCGCGGGTCGCGCGGGTACTGCGCGAGCCCGGCCTCATCGAGCGGGTGCGCGCCACCAAGGACGCGACAGCCCTCTACGCCATCATGACCGAGATGCCCAAAGCGGCTTAAGAGCGCTTAGGGCTTCTCGGCGATCTCCCACACCATCTGGACATTGGCCGTGTAGCGCAGGGTCGCGGGCGGCACGATGGGCGCTTCCATGGGGGCGGCCTTGGCCATGGTACGCATCTGCGCGCCATCATTGAACTCTGCCGCATAGGGCTGAGCCGAGCCGTCACCGATGGAGAGCAGCTTGCCCAGGCCCACGCCTGCGGCATCCGCATAGAGCTCAGCCTGACGCCGGGCATCCTTTATGGCGGCGCGGCGGGCCGCATCGCCGCCCTCTTCCTGCCGGTTGAGGCCGAAGGAGACGGACTGGAACAGCATGTTGCTGCCGGATAGGATCTCGCCCGCGATGCGTCCGACGCCGTCGAGATCGGTAATCTTGATTCGCAGGCGGTGCTGGGCCGTGAATTTCGGCACCTTGATCTCGGCGCCGTTCTTGTCCGTGCGGATCGGCGTCTCGAAGACCTGGAAGTTCTGGGTGCGCACGTCGTCCTTCTTCACGCCGAGCGCCTCGATGCGGGCGATGGCGGCATCCGACGATTTCTTGTTGTCGGCGACCACTTTCGGCACGGTATCGCCTTCGGTTTCCACCATGACGACGATGGTGGCGAAATCCGGCTTCAGCTCGGCTTCTCCCGTTCCCATGACGCTGATGGTAGGTTGGCGGGGAGCGGTGGGTGCCTGAGCGAGCGCCGGGGCGGCAAGGCCGAGAGCGGCGGCGAAGGCGAGTGTGTGGGCAAGGCGCATGATCGTAACGTCCTTCGAAAACGACAACTCCGCCCGGAGGCGGAGTTGAAAGGGCATTACATCTTGTCAGGAGAAACCTGAGCGGACGATTAACGGCCCGTCTTCACGCGGGTCCAGAGGCGCGTGACGGCGCGCTGGGAGCGCTCGTCATAGGCCGTGTTGGTGAAGAGACGCTTCATCGTGGCCTCGTCCGGGTAGATGCCCGGATTGTCGAGGATCGCCTTGTCGATATGCTGCTTGGCGGCGAGGTTGCCGGAGGCATAGGACACGAAGTTCGTGTTCATGGCGGCGATTTCGGGGCGCATCATGAAATTGATGAACTCGTGCGCCTCGGCCACGTTCTTGGCATCCGCCGGGATCGCGAAGCTGTCGAACCACATGAGCGCGCCCTCGCGCGGGATCACATAGCCCACCTCGACGCCGTTCTTGGCTTCCTCGGCGCGGTTTTTCGCCTGGACCATGTCGCCCGAATAGCCCACCGCCACGCAGATATCGCCGTTGGCGAGGGCGTTGATGTATTCGGAAGAATGGAACTTTTGGATATTGCCGCGGATGCGGTACAGGGCGTCGCCTGCCTTGTTCAGATCGTCCTGGCGCTTGGAATCCGGGTTGAGGCCCAGATAAGCCAGCACGCCGGGGAAGAGGTCCTCAGGGCTATCGAGCATGTAGATGCCGCAGGCCTTGAGCTTGGAGGCGATCTCCGGCTTCAGCACCAGATCCCAGGTGTTGAGCGGCATGTCGCCCAAGGCTTCCTTCACCTTCTTGGTGTTGATGCCGATGCCGGTGGTGCCCCACATGTAGTTGACGGCATATTGGTTGCCGGGATCGAACACGGCGAGGCGCTGCGAGACCTCGGGCCATTGGTTGGACAGGTTCGGCAGCTTGGACTTGTCGAGCTTCTGGAAGATTTTCGCGCCGATCAGGCGCTGCACGAAGGGACCCGAGGGCACCACGATGTCGTAGCCGGACTTGCCGGCCAGAAGCTTCGTCTCGACGATCTCGTTGTTGTCGTAGGTGTCGTAGACGACCTTGATGCCGGTCTGCTTCGTGAACTCGTCCAGCGCCTTCGGATCCACGTAGTCGGACCAGTTGTAGACGTTGACCACGCGCTGCTGCTGGGCGGCGGCGCCGGTCACGAGCCCCAGGGTCAGGGCAACGGAAGCGAGAAGTCGGAACATCAGGGGTGGGACTCCTTCAAGAGTGAGAATATGGAGAGGCTAAAAGCTTCCGGCGGAAGAAACAATGTCCAAGATGACGCCAGCCCCGCCTGATTTTACGCAGCCCGCTTCACCACATCCGCCAGCCGCTCCAGCCCGGCATCGAGGGTGGCATCCCTCTTGGCGAAGCAGAAGCGCACCACGTTCTTCACCGCGCCTTCCGCATAGAAGGCCGAGACCGGGATCGCCGCGACGCCGTGCTCCATGACGAGGCGGCGGCAGAAGGCGACGTCATCGATTTCGCCTAAGGGCGTGATGTCGATGTTGAGGAAGTAAGTGCCCTGGCTCGGAATCACGTCGAAGCCGAGGGTCCGCAAACCTTCGGTGAAACGGTCGCGGCTGCGGGCGAAGCTTTTGCGCATGCCCTCGAAATAGCTGTCGTCCTTGGCCAACCCGTAAGCCACGGCGGTTTGCAGGTTCGGCGGCGTGGTGAAGGTGAGGAACTGGTGGGATTTCGCCAGCACCTTCATGATGTGCGGCGCGGCGCAGACGAAACCGACCTTCCAGCCGGTGAGGCTGAAGATCTTGCCCGCCGAGCCGATCTTCACCGAGCGGTCGCGCATGCCCTCGGGCCCCAGCACCGGCTGATGTTTGATGCCGTCGAACACCACATGCTCCCAGACCTCGTCGGAAATCGCGATGGCGTCGAACTTGCGGCAGAACTCCGCGAGAAGGGCGAGATCCTCGTTCGAAAACACGGTCGCGGTCGGGTTGAGCGGGTTGTTGAACACCACCGCCTTGGTCTTGGGCGAGAAGGCCTTCGCCAGCGCCTCCTCGGTCAGACGGAAATGGGGCGGCTGGAGGGTCACGAATTTCGGAATGCCGCCGGCGAGCCGCACGAGCGGCAGATAAGCGTCGTACATGGGCTCGAACAGAACCACCTCGTCGCCCGGCTCCACGATGCCGAGGATCGCGCCCGCCAGCGCTTCCGTCGCGCCCGAGGTCACCATTACCTCCGTATTGGCATCGAGATCCACACCCTGCCAATGCTTGTAATGGGTGGCGATGCCTGAGCGCAGCTCGGGCAAGCCCATCATCGAGGGATATTGGTTGTAGCCGTTGAGAACAGCATCGGCGGCGGCGCGCCGCACGTCCTCCGGCCCCGGATCGTCGGGAAAGCCCTGGCCGAGGTTGATCGCACCGGTCTCGCGGGCGAGGCTCGACATGACCTCGAAGACGGTGGTGGGCAGGCTGGAGAACAAACGGTTCATGCCGATTCCTCGATCTTGCTTGTGCGGTGGCGCCGAAACGCTTCGTATCATGGACTTGGGCTGGATCGAACCGCGATTCTGCCCGGAATGATACGAGACGAAGGAGGGGTGACACCCGGCAGCGCTGTTGCTATCGCGGACAGGACAACACCGAACCCGTTCATGTTCCGCTCCCGGCTGCCCCTCATCTCCGGCCTGACCCTCCTCATCGGAGCTTTAAGCCTCGCTTCGCTCGTCATCGGGCCCGCACCCATCGGGCCGTGGCAGGCGTTGACGGCGCTCGTGTCGGATCAAGGCAGCGCCAGCATCGTGGTGCGGGAGATCCGCCTGCCGCGCACGATCCTGGCGCTCCTCGTCGGCTGGGTGTTCGGGCTCACGGGGGCAGCATTGCAGGGTTTGCTGCGCAATCCCTTGGCCGATACGGCGGTGTTCGGCGCGCCCCAAGCGGCGGCCTTCGGGGCCGTGCTTGTGTTGTATTCGGGGCTTGTCGGCGCACTCTCCTGGGCCTTGCCTGTGGCGGCAATCGCGGGTGCGTTCTTGTCCATCGCCCTGGTGGTCGCGGTGGCGGGGCGGCGGGCGACCGTGGTGGTGCTCGTTCTCGCCGGGCTCGCCATCGGCAGCCTCGCGGGGGCCGGCACATCGCTTGCCATCAGCCTCTCGCCCAATCCTTTCGCTGTCACGGAAATCGTGTTCTGGCTTCTCGGCTCCTTCGAGGATCGCTCAGGGTTTCATGTGTGGCTGGCCTTGCCTTTTATCCTCGCGGCATCCGCCCTCGTGCTCTCCGCATCCACCGGCCTGCGGGCGCTTGCGCTCGGTGAGGAAACCGCGCGCAGCCTCGGCGTCAACGTGATGCGCCTGCGCTTTCTCGTAGTCGCGGGCGCTGCCATCGGCACCGGGGCCTCGGTCGCGGTGGCTGGCTCCATCGGCTTCGTGGGGTTGGTCGCCCCCCATCTGGTGCGCCCCTTCGCAGGCTACGATCCCGCCCGCACCCTCGTGCCGTCAGGCCTTGCGGGCGCGGCCCTGCTGCTCGCCGCCGATTGCGCCGTGCGGCTGATCCCCTCGCAGACCGAGGTCAAGATCGGCGTGCTCACAGCCATTCTCGGGGTGCCGTTCTTCCTCTGGGTCATCGCTCGCCGCAAGGCCGAACTTGCGGAGATGCCGGTATGACCCAGCTTCAGGCCCATGCGCTCTCGGTCAATCTCAGCTCTAGGCGGGCGCTGTCCGGCATCGACCTGTCCCTCGAGCCCGGCCGGCTCACCGTGATCGTCGGCCGGAACGGCGCGGGCAAGACGACGCTGCTCAAGGCCCTGGCAGGGCTGCTCGAACCCTCCCAAGGCAAGGTCACGCTCGACGGAAACCCCGTCTCCCACATGCGCGCCGCCGAACGGGCGCGCCTCATTGCCTATCTGCCCCAGAGCGGCAGCATCGCCTGGCCGATCCCCGTGGCCGATGTCGCAGCGCTCGGTCGCCTGCCCCATGGCGAGAAGCCCGATGCGCTCCCTCCCGCCGGTCGCGAGGCCGTGGCGGCGGCGATCCGCGCCGTCGGGCTGGAGGGCTACGAGGCCCGCTCCGCCATGGAACTCTCAGGCGGCGAGCGGGCCCGGGTGTTGCTTGCCCGCGCTCTCGCGACGCAGGCGCCCGTGCTGCTCGCCGATGAGCCCGTCGCCGCGCTCGATCCGCGCCATCAACTCATCGTGCTCGACGTGCTGAAGGAACAGGCCCGCGCGGGCCGCACGGTCGCGGTCATCATGCACGACCTGACGCTGGCCGCCCGCTTCGCCGACAGGATCGTCCTGCTCGATCAGGGCCATGTGGCGGCGTCCGGAGAGCCTGAGGCTGTTTTGACGCAAGCGCAGCTTGCCGCAAGCTTCGGCATCGCGGCGCATGTCGCTCACGAAGAGGGCCGGCTTATCGTGGTGGCGGAGCGCCCGTTACCGTGAGCGTGGGCGCAAGGTCCCTGCTCGAAGCAAAGTGACATCCTTACATTGACAAAGGGGGAGGGGCGGTCGATACCCCGATCCTTCGAACGCAAAGAATAAAGGGATTTTCGCTTTTTCTTTACATTCGAAGGCTCCTTTTATGAAGCGGCGCATCGCCGGACCTGGAAAATCAGGGCCGCTTTTCGCCGAGGCGGACCCTAGGGTTCCGCGCGATGCGCTAGAGTTGGCAGGCACATGAATCGGCAGGATCTCAAGAAAGCGCTCATCGTCATCCACGATCTCACGATGACGGCCGCTGCCGTCGTCGCGACGTTCTTCGTGCGCTTCGAGGGTGGTCTCCTGAAGGAGCGCCTCGACCACCTGCCGCTGCTCCTGCCGCCCTTCGTGATCTATGCGGGCGTCGTCTACTGGGTCTTCCACCTCTACCGGTCCAAGTGGCGCTTCGCCTCCCTGCCCGATCTCTTCAATATCTTCCGCGCCTCCACGGTGCTGGCGCTGACGCTGCTCGTGGTCGATTACGTGCTGCTCTCGCCGCAATTCTTCGGCTTCTTCTTCTTCGGCAAGATCACGATCGCCCTCTACTGGCTGATCCAGATGTTCCTGCTGGGCGGCCCGCGCCTCGCCTTCCGCTATTTCAAATACGCCCGCTCGCGCCACACCATCCAGCGCGACTCGAACACGCCGACCCTGCTGCTCGGACGCGGCAGCGATGTGGAGGTGGTTCTGCGGGCCATCGAGACCGGCACCGTCAAGAAGATGCGGCCCAAGGGCATCCTGTCCTACCGCGCCGACGAGCTCGGCCAGTCGATCCGCGGCGTGCCGGTGCTGGGCACCTTCACTGATCTCGATCAGGTCGTGCAGGATTTCCAGGAACGCGGCGAGGCCATCCGCCGCCTCGTGGCGACGCCGAGCGCGTTGGCGCCCGAGGCTAATCCCGACATGCTGCTCGCCCGCGCCCGCCGCCTCGGCCTGCCGCTCGTGCGCGTCACGAGCCTCGGCGAAGGCATGCGCGATGCGGAGCTGGCGCCGCTCGAAATCGAAGACCTGCTGCTGCGCCCCACCGTGCAGATCGACCGGCAGAGGCTGGAGAATTTCATTCGCGGCAAGCGCGTGCTGGTGACCGGCGGCGGCGGTTCCATCGGTTCGGAAATCTGCGCCCGCGTGGTTGCCTTCGGCGCCACCGATCTCATGATCCTGGAAAGCTCCGAACCGTCGCTCCACCACATTCTCGAGAACCCGACGCTTCTCTCCAGCGACACCAATGTGGACGGCGTCATCGCCGACGTGCGTGATCGAGAGCGCGTCCGCGAGGTGATGAGCGCGTTCCGGCCCGACGTGGTGTTCCATGCCGCAGCCCTCAAGCATGTTCCCTATCTCGAAAAGAACTGGACCGAGGGCATCAAGACCAACGTATTCGGCTCGATGAACGTGGCCGATGCGGCGGTGGAGGCGGGCGCCAACCAGGTGGTGATGATCTCCACCGACAAGGCCATCGACCCGGTCTCGATGCTGGGTGCCACCAAGCGCTTCGCCGAGATGTACGGACAGGCCCTCGATGCCGAGTTCATGGGCCGCAACGGCGCCACGCGCATCATCGCCGTGCGCTTCGGCAACGTGCTCGGCTCGGTCGGTTCGGTCGTGCCCAAGTTCAAGGCCCAGATCGCGCGCGGCGGGCCGATCACGGTCACGCATCCCGACATGGTGCGCTACTTCATGACCACCCGCGAGGCGGCCGACCTCGTGCTCACCTCCGCCTCCCATGCGGACCAGAGCAGCATCCGCATGCAGACCACGAACAGCGACGAGCGTGCTTCGGTCTATGTGCTGAAGATGGGCCAGCCCGTGCGCATCTACGATCTGGCCGAGCGCATGATCAGGCTTGCCGGCTACGAGCCCGGCGAGGATATCGAGATCGCCGTCACCGGCACACGGCCGGGCGAGCGTCTTCACGAGATCCTGTTCGCCCGCGAGGAGCCGCGCACGGAAATCGGCATCGATGGCGTCATGGCGGCAAAGCCCATCTTCGCGGACCGCGCCAAGGTCGATCAGTGGCTCGATGCGCTCGACCGCGCCATCAAGTCGGGCAACCGCGCGGCGGCGGAAGGGGTGTTCGAGGATGCGATCCCCGAGTTCAAGCGCCGCTCTGCTCCGCCGCAGCCTGCCGCGCCAGTTCAGCAAGCCCGTCTCGCGTCGAATTGACGGGCTGCCAGCCGAGCTGCCTCAACGCCTCCGGGCTTGCCACGAGAGATCCTGACAGACGCTCATAGGCCTCAGCCTTCCCCATGAGTGAGGCGGCCGCCCCGAGCATGAAGGACGGCACGGGGATGAGTCCCGGCGCGCGCCCGAAGCCTTTGCGAAACGCCGCCACGATCTCCGGTACGGTCACGGGCTCAGGATCGGCCGCGATGAAGGCGCGTCGTAATGGGCCAGGCGCTTTAAGCAGAATGTCCAAGGCGGCCGTCAGGTTGTCGAGGGAGAGAACGGAGCGCCTGCCCTTCAAGCCGCCGAGCGGCAGGGGCCAGGGCGATTGGGAGAGCGTGAGAAGCGCCGCCATGTTGCCTTTCACGCCAGGTCCATAGACGAGTACCGGGCGAAGTGCTGCCCAGTCGAGGCCGAGCTGGCCGAGACCCTTTTCCGCATCAAGCTTCGAGCGGCCATACGCATCGGTGGGCTGCGGCTCCATCTCTTCCGTCAGAACGCCATTTGCCACCGGTCCGCTCTGCGCGCGGATGGAGGAGAGGAAGATGAAGCGCTTTACGCCCGCGCGTTCGGCAGCGTGCGCGAGCTTGATCGTCGCTTCAGTGTTGATGGTACGGTAGTCGTTTTCCGGCTGGCCCGACATGGCGTGCGCAAGGCCCGCCGAATGGATCACCATGTCCACGTCGCGCAGAGCCGCCGCCATGTTCTGCGGCGAGGCGATATCGCCGATCACCGCGCTCGATGCGCCCTCGGGCACTTGATCAGGGCGGCGCAGCAGCACGCGCACGCGGTAGCCGCGCTTGGGCAATTCGGTGAGAAGGTGACGGCCGATGAAACCCGTGGCGCCGGTCAGGGCAATCAGGGGTGTATTCATCGGGAGACCTCCAGGGACGGAATTGCGCGTGGTTGGGAAAAACGCCTGAGAACAAAGCTGACAAGAACGACGCCGACGAGCAGGGCCGCGCTCTGCACGATGCCGGTCGGCCACACGAGTGTCATAGCGGCGAGAAAGGCTAAGACAAGGTTGAGTCCGAATACATGCGTGACGACGGAAATGACAGAGAAGCCGTTTGTCGTCGCCTGCTGGTAGAAATGGCTGCGATGCGCCTCCCACACCTTCTCGCGCCGCGCGAGACGGCGCAGCAGGGTGATGGTGGCGTCCATCAGGTAATAGAGCGGGAGGAGAAGTGCGGCGGCGAGTGCGCCGGTTCCCGCAAGCTCCAGCAGCATCCAGCCGACGAGCAGGCCGATGGGCAGCGAGCCGACATCCCCGAGGAAGAGGCGCGCGACAGGCTTGTTGAACGGGGCGAAGCCGAGAAAGGCACCGCAGAGGCAAGCCGCCACGAAAACGACGGGCGAGCCGCTGACGATGCCGAGGCCTGCGAGAAAGGCGGTGATCGGCACCATCTCGGCGACGGTGATCCAATCGAGTCCATCCATGAAGTTGACGAGGTTCACGAACCACACGCCGCCGAAAACGAGCAGCACAAGCTCGACGCTCTCAGGAATCCAGGCTGGCAGGATGCGTGTATTTGCTGCCACGACAACCGCAGCCACCGCCACGATCTGGAGAAGCAGGCGGTGCATGGCGGGCAGAGGACGAATGTCATCGACTGCACCGACAACGGCCAATCCGATGGCGGCGAGCAGAACGATCCAGATAAAGCGGAAGTCGATGCCGCTGCCCCAATTCAGCTTGACGTCGGGCGCGATGAAAAAGACGAGGATGGCAACCGGAACGATCGTCGCCACCAGCACCGCGATACCCCCGCCCTGCGGTGTCGGAATGCGGTGGCTCGAGCGCGCATTGGGCCGTGCGAGCGCATAGCGCTGGAGCAGCGGCATGAGAATTACGATCAAGGCTGCGGACAGCAATGTGGAAACAGCTAGCAGGCCGAGCAGTACGGTCTCACGTTGAAGCGGGCCGAGAAAGCCCAAAGCCAGGTTTGTCACGGAATTCATCTCAAGCCCCGTGATAATCTTTGTACCATTCGACGAAGCGCTTCACGCCGTCTTTGAGCGATGTCGATGGCGCGAAGCCCACGTCGCGACGCAGGTCCGTCACGTTTGCGCGCGTCTCTAGAACGTCGCCGGGCGGCAGGGGCACGTCCACGCGCTTCGCCTTTTTGCCGAGCGCGTCCTCGATGATCGCGATGAGGTCGTTCACTTCTTCCGGGTTGTCATTGCCGATGTTGTAGACCCGGTGCGGTGCGGCGCTCGTTGCCGGATCGGGATATTCCGCGTTCCAGGCCGGGTTGGCCGCCGGCGCATGCTCCACCAGCCGCAGGACGCCTTCCACGATGTCGTCCACATAGGTGAAGTCGCGCCAGACCTTGCCGGCATTGGCCACCTGGATCTCGCGGCCCTCGGCGATGGCATGGGTGAACTTGTACACCGCCATGTCGGGACGGCCCCAGGGTCCGTAAACCGTGAAGAAACGCAGGCCCGTGCAGGGGAGGCCAAACATCGAGGCGTAGGAATGCGCCATCATCTCGTTGGCCTTCTTGGTGGCGGCATAGAGACTGATCGGGTGCTCGGTGCCATCATGCTCGGAGAAGGGCAGCTTGCGGTTCGCGCCATAGACGGAGCTGGACGAAGCATAGACCAGATGCTCGATCCCACCGTTACGGCAGGCCTCCAGCATGTTCATGAAGCCGATGAGGTTCGAAGCGGCGTAAGGCCGAGGGTCGACGAAGCGCACGCCCGGCTGGGCAGCGAGGTGGATCACGCGGGTGAAGCGGTGGCGCTCGAAGAGATCGCGGGTGGCCTCAGTATCGGCGAGATCGACGCGCTCCGGCATGAAGATGTTGTGCGGGGTGAGCTTCGCGAAGCGGGCTTCTTTCAGGGCGACGTCGTAGTACGGGGTAAAGCTGTCCACGCCCACCACATGCTGTCCCTGCGCCAGCAGGCGCTGGGCCACATGGAAACCGATGAACCCGGCGGCACCGGTCACGAGGATGGGAGACGACATTGAAAAAAGCCTACGCAATCAGACGGCGGGCACCTTAGCGCATCGTGCGGAAAAGTGGACCCGGTTTTCCCGCATCCGACAGATAGGGGCCTTAATAGGAAGCGTCAGATGTGACTCTGACTGTGCATTCCGTCTTCGCGTCCGCGTTTCTGATCATGTCGGGCCGGTTCGCAATGGCCTCTCCTGCGGGGCGCAGGAGGATGGATTGGCGCTCGCGGGCCACGAAGGCTTTTGGCATGATCTTCTGGATTTCGGCTTCCGCAGCGCGCATGGCGGCGTCGTCGTGGCCGGGATAGAGGTGGAAGATCGCAAGCCTTCCGACGCCGGCGGCCTGGGCGAGCTCGACGCCCTTCTGCCATGTGGAATGGCCCCACCCCCGGCAATACGGGTATTCCTCCTCCGAGAACATCCCGTCATAGATCATCAAATCCGCGTCGCGGACGAAATCGACAAGGCCCGGATCCGGCCAGGGATCGCTGTGTTCCAGGTCGCTGATATAGCAGACGCTCAAGCTTCCGTTGCGGAAGCGATAGCCCGTGGCGCCGCCGGGATGGCTTAAGGGATGCGTCTCGATCTCGACGCCGCCGTCCAGGGTCAGGGTTTCGCCCGACCGGAAGCCCACATGCTCGAAGGTGGCGGGAAGCTGGCTGAGGCGGATGGGAAACAGGGGCGGCGAGAACAGCCGGTCCAGGGCCGCCATGGCACTGTCACCGTCGAGATTGCCGCAATAGGTGCGCACCAGGCGCTCCTTGGCGAGGGCAGGCTTGAAGAAGGGCAAGCCGCTCACATGGTCCAGGTGCAGGTGGCTGAAGAGAATGTCGATGGTCTCGGGCGCGTCGTTKCCGAGATGGCTGCCAAGGGCCGAAATGCCGGTTCCGGCATCGACGATGAACATGCGCTCGCCGCAGCGGATCTCGACACAGGCGGTATGGCTGCCGAATTCCACAAACTGAGGGCCCGATGCGCAGGTGGAACCACGTGTGCCCCAGAAGCGGACCTCTAGCTCATCAGAAGATGCAACTCGCCTTACCATCAGTGGATCATGCCCGACCGTAAATATCGTCAATGTGCGATAGCGCACACGCTGAGATGACCCCAGGCGAGGCTGGAACGCAAGAGAGAACCGTCAGGCGATCCGGTCTCATGCGCTCAAGGCCTCCGGCACCCGGGTGCGGGGAACCATCACCGGCTCGCCGCGCTCGAATTGGATAACGGCGTCGAACGGTGGATGATCCATGGCAGGCGAGATCGCCGGCGTGACCAGAACCAGGCCCCGGCCGACAAGCGAGCGCCGCAAGGACGCCACGAGCTTGTCGGCTACCGGTCCCGGAAGCCCGTCAAGCGCGCGCTGCACCACGAGGACGCTAGGCCTGCGCACGAGGCAGCGCACGAGATCGACGGCTGCGATCTCGCTCAGGCTCAGGTCATCACCCTGCACGTCTACAGGCAGTCCAAGACCGATCCGTGACACTTCTCCGTCGAGGCCGCGCGCGGTGAGCACGCGATGGATCACGCCCTGCACGGATTCCGCCGCGCCGGCCTGATCGGCGGCGATGCGGCCGAAGAGCAGGTTGTCCTGCACGCTCGCCGCCGTGCAGAACGATGCCTCATCGTAGAACTCGATCGCAGGTCGCAGGCTCACGGGCAGCATCCGGGCGAAATCGGCGCGGGCGACGAGGATCTTCGTCTCCAGGGCCTCGTCGAGGAAGCCCAAGCGGTGGCGGCTCTCGTTGTAGCGAAGCGCGAGGCCGATCAGGCGCTCCTGATCGCGCCCGGGCCGCCGCTGGACGCTCTGACGCTCTACCAGATCCTGGAAATAGGCGCGGTCGGAGGCGGTGAAGAAGGAGAAGCGCTCGAAGAGCGGGTGGCCGTCCGGGACCTCGGCGAAGATCTCGACCATGCTGGTCGCGATCGACAGCCCGATCTGCGCCATGGGCTTGGTGAGCTCGTTGGCCTCCAGGATCGCCCGCACGAAGGGGTGGTCGGCGAGCCTGTCCTCGCGGAACGTGTCGCCCACGGGTTTGCCGAACAAAAGGTTCTCGCCGATCGTGGCGTAGCGGTTGTAGCGCTCGATGTTGAAGGGATCGACGAAACGGTCGAGATTTTCCTCAGCCAGCGCCGCCTGCACCGCCCGGCGGGCCTCCACGATGGAGGAGGCGAGAGCGGGCTCCCGGCGCGGATCGATGGTGCCTGACAGGCCACGCGAATGGGTGAGCCGGTCTAGCCCCGCCACCGCGATCGCGTCGGAGAGGCGATGCTCGGCCTCGTCGCCCGAGACATTGCAGCCATAGAGCAGGTTGTCCCGCAGGCTGCCCTCGATGAGCACCGTATCGCCGGCAAACGCGATGCGGCGGTTAAGCTCGACGGGGTCAGCATCCAACAGGTCGACGCCGCCATAGGTGATGCGCCCGAGCGACGGATGGATCTGTCCGGCGATCAGCGCCGCAAGCAGGCGCGGGCCGGAATCCCCGTCGCCAACCAGGGCCACATGGGAGGGGAAGGCGAGGTTCAGGTTCACCGAAGTCACCCGCGCGCCGCTGGCCGGATCGTAGGCGGAAACGCCCCCGGCCACGAGAGCGCCGTTCTCCGGCAGGATGAGCTTTCCCTTCTTCTCGCGCGGTTTCAGGGAAGCCATGCTGCGCGCTACATCGGCGAGGAGGGCGCGTGCCCGCATGGCGAGGCGCTGCCATTGCACGATCTCCCGCACCCCATAGGCGGCAAGGGCCGAGGCCAGGACGCTGGCGGCCACCGTGCCGGCGGTGAGCGGACGGGATTGCGAGAACCAGGCACCGAGAGCCAGCACCGCGATAGGGGCGAGGATAAGCGCAATGGCCGACGTGGAATCGACGAGGGCGAGGCGGTATTCGCGCCATGTGACGGGGCGATGCACGTCGAGGAGAAGGCTGCGCACCCGCTCGCGCTCGTAGGCGCCCGTTCCATGGGCCCGCATGGCGGGAATGCGGTGCTCGAGGCCGGCGAGCACGCTTTCGGCTCCCTCGCCCTCCTTGTGCCGGGCGGCGGTGGCGTCGAACCGCAGCAGGGCGCGGCGTGCGTTGAGGATCGCGGCCAGGACCAGCACAATCCCGAGAACAGCCCCGAGATACCAATCCATCACCAGCACATAGGCAAAGGCCAGCCCGATCATGCCGCCAAGCTTGACCGGCATGAGCAGGCTTGCGGCCAGCACGTTGTTTTCGCGGGCAAGCCCCTGCGCCGCAAGCGCGGTCGCGGTCGAAACCTCGTCCTGCACAGAAGGCGGGGCCTTAAGGAGCGCATCAATCGCAGAGGAGCGCATCCGTGCCAGAATGGCCGATCCGATGCCGACCATGACCCAATCGAGCAGGATCAGGACAAAGGCGACGATGATGGGAACGAGCAGCACGCTGCCGATGGAGACGAGCGCGACCGCCTCGGGCGTAGGCGTGAAGCCGGTAAAGAGTACGAAGGGTTCGGGCCAGAGGCGCGAGGGCGGCGTGAGGACGATCCTGAACAGCGTCGCGGGCGCATTGCCTGTGCCGGCCACGGCCCGATCCACGACAAGACGGATCAGATCGAGGCCTGCAACCAGCAGCAGTCCCGCCGCAACGAGCAGCAGAATTCCGAGAATGTGGCGCAGCGGAGAGGTTTTCCACGCCAGGCGCAGCGGGTCGCGCTCCATGACATCCCCCCATGATGGCGTCTGGATCGGTTGAGCTTTGCAGAGGAAACTAGCGCATCGTGCAAAAAAGTGGACCCGTTTTCGACGCAGTCTGATGTGTTGCTTAAGAAGGGACATCGGGCTGATCCTAAAAGCGGAATTCACCTCCAGGTCCGGTGCTTTGCCGAGGGCTCTAGCGAACGGCCTGTCCAAAGCGCCCGCTTGCCCCTCGCCGCTCGCGGATTGGCCTCTATGTCACCTTCCAGTCTTCTCTCGCGAGGGGTGATCGAACCCGCCCATGTCGTCTTCCCTGCCGGTCGATCCGGTCTTCCAGCTGATCCTCGAAGTGCCGGAGCGCGCGCCCGCCGCCGCGATGCCGAGCCGTCTCACGGGCCTTTTCCGTGAGCTGTCGGCGCCGGAACCGGTGAGGCCCGTGGAGGAGATCGAGGATCAGATCTGGGCCCTGTGGGTCTCCCATGAGGACAGGCTGGCGGAGGAGACCATGGCGGCCGCCGTGGACGCGATCTCCTCCGGCGAGCTGCAGAAGGCCAAGCCCCTGCTCGATCACCTCGTCGTCAAGCATCCCGACTGGGCGGAAGCCTGGAACAAGCGCGCGACGCTGGCCTTCATCGAAAAGCGCGATGCGGACAGTCTTCTCGACATCGCCCAGACCCTGCACCTGGAGCCCCGCCATTTCGCCGCCATCTCGGGCTTCGGCAACATCTGCCTGCGCAACGGCCACCTCAACGAAGCCCGCGCCGCCTTCCAGATCGCACTTACTATCAACCCGCATATGGAGGAGCTGCGGGACATGGTGGAGGATCTATCTCCGCACAATCTCATGTTGCATTGAGTGCGCTGATCCATGCGCGACAAACGCGACGTTGCGGGCATATGCCAAGAAGCTAGTCTGTCGGCATGTCCGATTCGCCTGCAGCCATTCGCTCCACCATCGTCCTGCCCGTTGACGGGCGCMAGTCCGCCGTTGCCGCCGGCATCCAGCGCGGCGTACGCCGCCTGTTCGCCCAGCTTGGTCATGTGACCTTGCCTGAATTCACGCTCGCCAATGGACGGCGAGCGGATCTGATCGCGCTTGCGCCCGATGGCGCGCTCACGATCATTGAGATCAAATCATGCGTGGCGGATTTCCGGGCCGACAGGAAATGGCCCGACTACGAGGATTTCTGCGACCGTTTCTATTTCGCGGTGCCGGAGACGATGCCCTTCGACATCATGCCGGAGGATCGTGGCCTGATCATCGCCGACAGCTTCGGCGCCGCCGTGATGCGTGAATCCACGCATCATCCGCTCGCCGGCGCTCGCCGTAAGGCCGTGACCTTGCGTTTCGCGCATGCGGCGGCATCCCTGCTTCACACCTTGGCTGATCCCGACAGGATTGCCGACGGACGGCTTTAGGATTTCATCAGCGCGGCGCGCGCTTGGCGAGAATCCGCTGCAGGGTCCGGCGGTGCATGTTGAGGCGGCGCGCCGTTTCCGACACGTTGCGTCCGCACAATTCATACACGCGCTGAATATGCTCCCACCGCACCCGGTCCGCCGACATGGGGTTTTCCGGCGGCAGGGCGCGCTCGCCCGGCTGGGCCATGAGGGTGGCGTGAATTTCGTCCGCGTCGGCGGGCTTTGCGAGATAGTCGAAAGCGCCCATCTTCACCGCCGTCACGGCGGTCGCGATATTGCCGTRGCCGGTGAGAATGACCCCACGCGCATCGGGCCTGCGGTGCTTCAGGCGCTCGATCACATCGAGGCCGTTGCCGTCGCCGAGGCGCATGTCGATTACGGCGAAGGCTGGGGGATCGGTTTCGATGGCGGCGATTCCATCGGCCACGCTTTCGGCAACGCGCACCATATAGCCGCGAGTTTCCATGGCGCGGGCAAGACGGGTCGAGAAGGGCCTGTCGTCGTCCACGATCAAGAGGCTCTTGTCGGCGCGATCCTCGAACGCAACGGGCGCGTCGGCCATCAGAAAGTCTCCTTATATTCTGGAAGAATTCCGTCGGAAGCGGGCTCAAGAACGCCCAAACTCCATATGGGAATTCTTCCCCTCGTCTTTGAGAGTTTCCGGGGAATCTCCCTGCGGCGAAATTGCCGCACCCTGTTCAAACGCATGACGCGGCCAAACGATCCGCGCGATGGCACCGGTCGCCGGCTGAGCAGCGTTCGTGAGGGTGAGTTCCGCGCCCGAGCGCTCGATCAAAGTCTTGGCAATGAACAATCCCAGCCCGAGGCCCCCACCTTCGTCTAAGTTGGCTTCCGTGCGCTCCGCCGCGCTGCGGGTCGTAACATAGGGCTCGCCCACCCGAAGCAGGATATCGGGGGCATAGCCGGGGCCGTCGTCGCGGATTTCGATGGAGACCTCGTCGGGCGTCCAGCAGGCCTCGATCACCACGTGGCTGCCGGCGAAATCCGTGGCGTTGTCGAGAATGTTGGACAGGCCGTAGACGACGCCGGGGTTGCGCCGCCCGACAGGCTCCGTGCCCTCCCCCCAGGCGCTCACCCGCACATCGAAGCCCACCGCCCGCTGCGGTTCGACGATCTCCTCGACGAGGTGGCTCAAGCTGATGGTTTCCAGGAACCCCGCCTCGTCCTCCTCCTCGCCTATGGATGTGAGCTTGGTGAGGATCGAGCGGCAGCGCTGCACCTGCTCCTGCAGCAGCTTCAGGTCCTCGCCCACGGAGCCGTCTTTGGGCAGGGCATGGGCCAGTTCCTTCGAGACCAGCGCGATGGTGGCAAGCGGCGTTCCCAATTCGTGGGCGGCAGCGGCGGCCAAGCCGTCGAGCTGCGAGAGATGCTGCTCGCGGGCCAAAACGAGTTCGGTCGCGGCAAGCGCCTGTGCGAGCTGGCGCGCTTCTTCGGCCACCCGCCAGGCATAGATGCCGGTAAATACCGTGCCGAGCAGGATCGCCGCCCAGATGCCGGTCACATAGAGGAATGGCAGGCTCAAGGTTTGTCCGGGAAACCAGGGCAGCGGCCGGTGGGCGAGCACGAGAACGGTGGCGCAGCCCACCGCCAGAAGCCCGAGGCCCAGGGTCCGCTCCGGCGTCAGAGCCGTCGCCGAGATCAGCACGGGCGCGAGAAAGAGCATGGCGAAGGGGTTTTCGAGCCCGCCCGTCAGGTAGAGCAGGGCGCCGAGCTGCAGAATATCGAAGCCCAGCAGCGCCGTGGCGGCATTGTCGCTGAGCCGGTGGCTTGCCGGAAACTGGATGCGCAGGAGCAGGTTCGTCCAGACCGACGTGGCGATTACCAGGAAGCACAGCTCGAAGGGCAGCGGGAAGCCGAGGCCGAATCGCACCCCCGCGACGGCCGCCGACTGGCCGACGATGGCGAGCCAGCGCAGGCGCACAAGGGTATCGAGGCGCAGTTGGCGCGGATTGGGCGGGGCATTCTTCGGGTGGTGGATCTCAACCATGAGCGAACTGAATTAGGGTTCGTCCAGCATTCGCCAAGCAATCGGGGTAAGCCCTTAATCCTATTTCAGTGATGGAACCGACTTTGCTAGGATTCACCAGGGTGTGGTCTTGGCGCTACAGCAACAATGTTGTTGCAAAGAGGCTAAGGAACTTTAAGTTAAAAGTTATGGTTGAGGATAAGCCCGCTCCGCATTGTGGGATGAATGGGCACCCGGCCTCTGGGGACAGAAAATGAATTTTGCTTATTACTGGTATGATACGGCGCATTGGCTCTTGAGCCCCGCCCGCGCGGCGACCGACATTACAAAACTGATCTTCGATAATCCCGACAATCCGCTCAACAATACTCCCTACGCCCGAACGATTTCAGCGGCCTGCGAACTCTTCGAGCGCACCACCCGCCGCTACGCCAAGCCCGAATTCGGCTTCGCGAGCACGCGGATCGGCAACGAAGATGTTGCCGTCACCGAAAAGATTCTCTGGGAACGGCCCTTCTGCCGCATCATTTCCTTCGAGCGCGATCACCCCGCCGCCGAAAACCAGCCGAAGCTGCTGATCGTGGCGCCCATGTCCGGGCATTACGCGACGCTCCTGCGCGGCACGGTGGAAGCCTTCCTGCCCACCCATCAGGTGATGATCACCGACTGGGCGGATGCCAGCATGGTGCCGATGAGCGAGGGCCGCTTCGACCTCGACGATTACATCGACTACCTGAAGGAGCAATTCCGCACCCTCGGCCCGGACCTGCACGTGATGGCCGTGTGCCAGCCGGCAGTGCCCGTGATCGCCGCCGTAGCGCGGCTCGAGGCCGAGAACGACCCAGGCATTCCCCGTTCCATGATCCTCATGGGCGGCCCCATCGACACCCGCCGCTCGCCCACCGCCGTGAACCGTGTGGCGGAAGAGCGCGGCATCGAATGGTTCAAGCAGCATTGCATCGCCAAGGTGCCCCCGTCCCATCCGGGCTTCTGGCGCGATGTGTATCCGGGCTTCCTGCAGCTCTCCGGCTTCATGGCCATGAACATAGACCGCCACCTCTCGGCCCATTGGGAGATGTTCAACCATCTCGTCGAGGGCGACGGTGATTCGGCCGAGAAGCACCGCGATTTCTATGACGAGTACCTCGCCGTCATGGACCTGACCGCTGAATATTATCTCCAAACGGTCGAGACGGTGTTCGTGAACCACGCTCTGCCGAAGGGCGAGATGATGCATCGGGACGAGGCAGTGGACCTCATGGACATCCGGCGCTGCGCCATCATGGCTATTGAAGGCGAGCGGGACGACATTTCCGGCGTCGGCCAGACCCTGGCCGCCCTGGACTTGACCCCCAATCTGTCATCAGACAAGAAACTCTATCACCTCCAGGCCGGGGTCGGTCACTATGGCGTCTTCAACGGCTCTCGTTTCCGGGCTGAAATCGCTCCTCGAATCGTTGAATTCACTCAGAATCACGACGCAGAACCAGTCCGAAAGACCGCGTCAAGAGCCGCAAGCCGTTCTTGATACGTTCCTAGCAGCGGCAAACGGCTGCGCTGACAGAATCGATGTAAGCGGGCAGATTGCGGACATGAAATCCGCTCTGTTCCGCCGCGTTCCTGCGGACCCACCACACCTGAAAGTTTCTCACGGGGGCCAATCCTTCAAGGTGGCTCTCAAACGGCGGCCGACCGCCAAGCGAATAACGTTGCGCGTTTCCAACGCCACCGGCGAGGTCGTGCTCTCGATTCCCGAGCGCACCGATGTCGGGCTGGCCCAAAAATTCGCCGACAGCCACAGCCAGTGGATCGCCTCCCGCCTTGCTAAGGTGCCGGACCGGGTACCTTTCGAGCCCGGCTCCGTCGTGCCCCTGCGCGGAGTGCTGCACAAGATCGTCCATTGGTCGACGATTCGCGGCCTCACTCAGGCCAGCCACGACAGCGCGGGCGAGCCGATCATTGCAGTAACAGGCGAGGCCTCTCATGTGGCTCGCCGGGTGCGTGATTATCTCGAGGCCGAGGCGCGGCGTGATTTCGCCGTCGCAGTCAAGAAGCATACGGCCCAGCTCGGCATCCCGGCTAAGCGCATCACCGTGCGTGACACCAAGAGCCGTTGGGGCTCCTGCTCGGCCAATGGGGCGCTGAACTTCTCCTGGCGCCTCATCATGGCTCCACCCTTCGTGCTGGATTATCTGGCCGCCCACGAGGTCGCGCACCTGCGCGAGCTCAACCATTCCCAGCGCTTCTGGAAGATCACCTACCAGCTCTGCCCCCGCACCGACGACGCGGAAGCTTGGCTCAAGACCTACGGCAGCGCCCTCCACCGCATCGGGTGAGGGGCAGCTGCAGTCGGCTCAGTAGAGCACGACTTGTGCCTTTACATTCCTCAGCTTTGCGCCAGTCGGGTCTTGTCTGCGAGTGAACTGCTCGACGATCAGTTCGCCCTTACGGCCCTCGACGCTCTGAAAAACCGGCCTTGGACCGTTACCTACGGGCTTGTCTTCCTGAGTCAGGAGCGTCGAGAGATCGAAGCGCGTGGTATTCCCCTCGCCTGATACTTCCAGAATGTTTCCCATGACCTGAAGCGTATACTTAAGGGCGCCGGATGACCGAGTCTGCGGCGTCGTCAATTCGAAATCGATGCGAGACCCCTCAATCAATGTCACCGAGTCGAGGCGGATCACTTCAGCGTCGTCGAAGCTCACATACGTGTACTTTGAAGTTTCAGCGACGACGTTTGTCCTTAGGATATCTTTCAATTCTGACGAGCTGCGTGGGAGATGCTGAGGCCATGCATCGGACGAAATAATTTGATCTATCCCAACCTCGTGCTGCTCAAGCTCATGTAGAGCCGACAAGAAGTCTTTCTTTTGCCGTTCGCTCAAGCCGCCGTCGCGGGATTGAGCCCATTGCTCTGGCGTCACAGATGAGGCAATGGCGCGCAGCCGTGCTGCCTGACTGTGAATGGTGACGTTGCGGGCGCTCAAAGGGCCGATGGCTGCAACCAGCGTCAGCGTTCCGGCGAGCAGAGGCAGGATTCGCAGATCAAACGGGCGCCGCATTAGGGCCGACAGGGCAACGAGGGCGAAGCCTAGTACGATGAGAGCGAGCAAATACCGCTCCTCCGTAATGCCATAGGCATCGATGCGCATGCCGGCTGCAATACCGAGCAGCACGAGGGGAATGAGCGTCGCGAGAAGCCAGATACGAACGAACACGCAGCGCAGGCGCGGCAGGAGCGCGCCGGGAGTATGTGCGAGGAGATAAATGCCGTAACCAATGCATAGATAGGTCGGCACGATCCAGCCGATCTGGCCGTTCGGCAATCCCAGCATCAAGACGATGCGGCCCGCATAGAGATGGATCACCCCGGCGAAGATCAGCATCAACGGAATGAGAAGACCGTCCGTCACCACGGAGATCACGCGGTGCAGAAGATTGACCGGCTGCTCATCCGTGGGTTCGTCCTCGCAGAAGCGGGACAGCGAGAGCCAGAACAGAGGAACGCCGAGCCAGGAGGCAACGATCAGCAGCAGTTTCCATGCCTGATTTGTGTCGAAGCCGAGAAGAGTCTCGATGGATTCAAGGATGACCGCTCCTCCGCCGAGGATGATCCCGAGGGCGACAAGGCAGAGTGCAAAATTCGCTGCGAGGCTGAGAGCCGTCAGCCAAGCACCGATCATGCCCAGTCTCGCGGCATAACCCGCACCGAGGCTAATAAAGCAGATCAGGCTCAGGAAGAGAGGCATCACCGTGTAAGGCGTCGTTTCTGTGATGTAGCCAACTTCCAGGCCAAGGAAGAAGCCCACTGCCTGAGCGGTGAGACCGACCCATGGGCGCAATCGCAACGTGGTAAAGGCAGAGGCGGTCGCCACGAGGAAAGCCAGGATCAGCATGAACATGATCTGATCTTGGGACAGCATCTCATATGCTGCACGCGCGAGGGCACGCTTGAACTCGAAAACCAGCATCCACAGGGTCAAAAGGGCGGCTGCGAGAAGCGTTAATGGAAAGCGGCTGACGGCCCATTTGAAATCGGGGCGGAGGATGGCAGTTCTGGTATCGGCCGCACTCATGAGGATTCGCTCGCATATGAAACAAAGTTTCATCCTTGTGCGACGATGCCGCAATCTTGGCAAGAGGCACGCCTTGCCTGTGTGACAGAGGCATCATTTCGGCTTAGTGCGGTGCGACGCTCCTCATCGAAGCAAGCCGCCTCATGCTCAAGCCCGACACCCTGGCCCTCACCGCCGTTCTCGCGCTGCTGACCGCGCTTGGGCCTCTCTCGACGGATATGTATCTGCCCTCGCTGCCAGCCATCGCGGTGGGGTTGCAGGCGACGACCGGGCAGGCGCAGCTGACGCTGTCGGCGTTTCTTCTCGGCTTTGCTGCGGGGCAGTTCTTTTACGGGCCGATCTCGGATCGCGTCGGACGAAAGCCCGTGCTGCTGTTCGGCCTCGGGTTGTTTTCGGTGGCAAGCCTGATCTGTGCGCTGGCACCCAACATCGAAGTGCTGATTTCCGCGCGCTTCCTGCAGGCGCTCGGCGCGTCCGGTCCCATCGTGCTGGGGCGCGCCATCGTGCGCGATTTCTATGAAGGGCCACGCGCGGGCCGGGAATTGTCGCGCATGGGCACGATCATGGGCGTGGTGCCTGCGGTCGCGCCGGTGTTCGGCGGGCTCATCACGCAGTTCACCGTGTGGCGCATGACCTTCGGCGTGATGCTCGTATGCGGGATTGCGCTGGCCGCGATCGTGCTGCTGCGGTTGCCCGAGAGCATTCGCCACAAATCCGAAGTGCCGATCTCGTTTGGCTCCATTATCGGAGGCTTCGGTATTCTGCTGAAGCATTCCGGCTACCGCACCTATGTGAGCCTTTCCATGCTCACCTATGGCGGCCTGTTCGCCTTCATCTCCGGTTCGTCCTTCGTGCTGCAAAATATCTATGGGCTCAACGAGCTGGCCTTCGCCTTCTCCTTCGCGTTCATGGTGGTGGGCTTCATTATCGGCACCTTGATCGCGCAGCGCATCGTCAACCGCCGCGGACTCGACGGCACGATCCAGATCGGCGTGGCGAGCCTGGCGCTCGGCGGCGTGCTCATGCTGGTGCTCGTGGCCTCCGGCGTGGCGTCATCGTTTGCCATCACCGGCCCCATGGCGATCTACGGCTTCGGCGTGGGCCTCACCATGCCGCAATCCATGGCCTCCGCCCTCATGCCTTTTCCCAACCGGGCGGGCGCGGCTTCGTCGTTCCTCGGCATCTGCCAGATGAGCTTTGCCGCCGTGCTCGGCATCTTGCTCGGCCAGAACCTCGGAGGCACCGCCCTGCCGCTGCCCATCGCGATAGCCGCCACGGGCGTTGGGGCGCTGATTGTTTTTTCGATGACAGGGCGGGCGCGCGGAAAGCCGGCTTGAGCTCTTGCTAGGCCAAGATGTCAGTCGCCCGATGATCCGGCGAGACGCCGTCGATCAGGATTACATCGCCCTTGGAGTTCTCGGTCCGTAAGAACAGGATCTCCCGGTAGGCCGGAGACTGGTACCATTCGCGCGCGTGATCCTTGTCCGGGAACGCGATCATGATCAGGTCGCCCGACCACGCGCCTTCAAGCTGCTCCACCGGATCTCCGTGGATCAGGAAGCGTCCGCCGAAAGGTGCCAGTGTCGCGTCGATCTTCCGAAGATACTCGACGATCTCCGGTCCCATCGTGACATCGTAAAGGCGGGCGACGGCATAGGCAGGCATGGCATGCTCCTTGGCTTGGAAGTGAAGCCAGGATGCATGCCTGAAGGAGCCTTGGCGATTACGTCCGAGGTAAAGAAAATTACAGCCCGAACAACTTCTCGAAGAAGTTCTTCTCGCGGCTGTTGTTGCGCCGCTGCGGCGCGGGCTGAACCCACGCACTTTCGCTATTGCCCGCTGCGGCAACGCGCGGGTCCTGGCCGGCATTGGCGACAGGCACCGAGTCGCGGAAGCGCTCGCCGCCGGGCAGGCCCACGGGCTGCTTGTCTTTCAGCGCGATGGTCATGAAGCTGTGCCAGACTTCCGTCGGCAAATTGCCGCCGGTGACGCGCTTGGTGAGCGCGCCGTCATCGTTGCCGAGCCAGACGCCGGCCACGAGATTGCCCGTGAAGCCCACGAACCATGCATCCTTGTAGTCGTTGGTCGTGCCGGTCTTGCCGGCCATGGGCCAGCCGGGCACCTGCGCCTTTTGCGCCGTGCCGATGACGAAGGTGTTGTGCATCATCTCGTTCATCATCGCGACGACTTGCGGATCGATGACGCGGCCGAGGCCGCCGCCATTGGGGCGCTTGTAGACCAGCTTGCCGTCGGCGGTCTTCACTTGATTGATCACGTAAGGCGTCACGCCGATGCCGCCATTGGCGAAAGCCGCATAGGCGCTCACCAGTTCGAGCGGCGTCACCTCGGATGTACCGAGCGCGAGCGAGCCGTTGGCCTGGAGCGGCGAAGTGATGCCGAGGCGTTGTGCCGTCTGCACCACGGCCTTGGGGCCGACATCCATGTTGAGCTTCACGGCGATGGTGTTGAGCGACAGCGCGAGCGCATCGCGAAGCGCAATCGGCCCGCGATATTTGCGGTCGTAGTTCTCCGGCGTCCAACCCTTGATGTTGACGGGGCCGTCCTCATACACGGTGTCGGGGGTTAGCCCCCGCTCCATGGCGGTGAGATAGACGAAGGGCTTGAACGAGGAGCCCGGCTGGCGACGCGCGGCGGTTGCCCGGTTGAACTGGCTGGTCTCGTAGTTGCGGCCACCAACGAGGGCCTTGACCGCGCCGTCGGGCTCCATCGCCACGAAGGCGCCCTGGCTTACGTTGAACTTCTGGCCCTTGGCATTGAGCTCGTCCACCAGCACGCGCTCGGCGGCGGCCTGCATCGGCGGCTCGATGGTGGTCGAAACCACGATGTCCGATTCAATGGTGCCGACGAAATCGTCGAGCACGTCCATCACGTAATCGGCGGCGTAGTTGGCGGAGCCTGCGCCGTTGGGGCGCACGGCCTCTGCGGGCGTGCCGAGCGCCGTCTTGGTCATGCCCGGCGTGATATAGCCCAGCTCGTTCATAGCCGCGATTACCAACTCCGCGCGGGCCTGCGCGCGATCCGGGTTGCGGTTGGGCGCGAGGCGAGAGGGCGACTGGACGAGGCCTGCCAGAACGGCGGCCTCGGAAAGTGACACGTTGCGGGCGGACTTGCCGTAATAGCGCTGGGCCGCAGCCTCCACGCCATAGGCGCCGGCGCCGAAATAGACCCGGTTGAGGTAGAGTTCGAGGAGCTGGTCCTTGGAATAATTGCGCTCGAGCCAGAGCGCCAGGATCGCCTCCTGGATTTTGCGCGAGGCGGTGCGCTCCTGGGTGAGGAACAGGTTCTTGGCGAGCTGCTGCGTCAGGGTCGAGCCGCCCTGCAGGCCGCCGCTATGCGCCACGTTGCGATAGATCGCGCGGCCGATGCCGATGGGGTCGATGCCGAAATGATCGTAGAAGCGCCGGTCCTCGATGGCCACGAACGCCTTGGGCAGGTAAGGCGGAAGCTCTTTCAACGTCACCGTGCGCCCGCCTGTTTCGCCGCGATTGGCGAGAAGCGAGCCGTCGCTGGCCATGATCGCGATGTTCGGGGGCCTTTTAGGCACGGTCAGCTGATCAATGGGGGGCAGCTGCGAGGCATAGTAGGCCACCACGCCACCGACGCCGATGATGCCCCAGAGGCAGAGCACGAGGCCCGCATAGACAAGCTTACTGAAGAAGGAGCGGCCGCCCTTGCGCTTGGCTTTCCGGGGCTTTGAGGGACGGCGGGAAGGCCTGCTGTCCTCGTCATCCTGCCTGGAAGCTCGCCTGCGTGCCATGTTTCCCCCTGCCCGGTCTTCGGGCGAGAGGCGAAAATCCAGCTCCCCCGCTTCCGTAGCGGGCGCATCGAAAACCGGCTCCCGCCGGCCACGTCCGTTCGCCACGACTCTTAAACCCCGCATTCGCTCTGCCGGATTCGTCCGGCCTTCATGCTGTGGAGCACTCTAATTGTGGCGGTTTAAGGGGCGGTTAACCCGTGCAACAATGGAACTGCCGAGTTTGCACCGCGTTCGGTGCCTTATGAGCGCTTACATTGCCGTAATGACAGGCTTCGGGGTCCTGGTCCTGCTGACCGCCTGGCTCCCCATGCTCCTGAAGGAGCTGCCCCTGTCCCTGCCGATCTTCTGCGTCGGCCTCGGCGCCCTGATCTTTTCCCTGCCCCAGGTGCCCGGCATCGCTCCCCATCCCCAGGAGTATCTGGCGCTTACCGAACATCTGACCGAGTTCATCGTGATCATCGCCCTCATGGGCGCGGGGCTGAAACTCGACCGGCCGCTCGCCTGGGCCACCTGCATGCTGACCTGGCGACTTCTGGGCGTCGCCATGCCGCTGACCATCGCGGTGCTCGCGATCCTGGCCTATGCGCTCCTGGGCCTCGGTGTCGCCACCGCCGTGCTGCTCGCGGCGGCCTTGGCACCGACCGATCCGGTGCTCGCCAGCGATGTGCAGGTGGGGCCGCCCGGCGAGGGCCTCGAGGACGAGGTGCGCTTTACGCTCACCTCCGAGGCCGGCCTCAACGATGGTCTGGCCTTTCCGTTCGTGAATCTCGCCATCGCGCTTGCCGTCGCTTCACAGACCGGAGAGCCCTGGCTCTTCCATTGGTTCGGTGTGGATGTGCTCTGGAAGCTGGGGGCGGGCCTCGTCATGGGCTGGGTCGTGGGGCGCTTTCTCGGCTGGCTCACCTTCCGTCTGCCCAATCGCGCCAAGCTTTCGCGCACCGGTGACGGCTTCGTGGCCTTGGGGATTACCTGTCTCGCCTATGGCTTGACCGAGATGGCGCATGGCTACGGCTTTCTCGCCGTCTTCGTCGCGGCGCTCGGCCTCCGCTCGGTCGAGCGCAACAACAAATACCATGAGAAGCTGCATGATTTCGTCGAACAGCTGGAGCGGCTTTTGATGATGATGCTCCTCGTCCTGTTCGGCGGCGCCATTGCCGAAGGCGAGCTGTTACGCAACGTGACGCTGGATATCGTTCTTTATGCGCTCGTCGCGATCTTCCTCGTGCGTCCGCTGATCGGGTGGATCAGTCTGCTCGGACGGAAGCAGAGATGGGACGAGAAGCTCGTCATCAGCTTCTTTGGCATCAGGGGTCTCGGCTCGGCCTATTATCTCGCCTATGCCCTCAACCACGCTTCGTTCGAAAAGCCCGATATTCTCTGGAGCACGATGGGGCTCATCGTCCTCATCTCGATCCTGCTGCACGGCATCACCGTGACGCCCGTGATGCGCCATCTCGACCGTCAGCGGCAGGACAAAGGCGAGCCTGCGGAGGAATGGTGTCCGCGCGATGAAGCAGAGCCGGTTCGGGAAGCCGCCCGGGAGCGACTCTGAAACCTCACTCCGCTGTCGTGGGGTCGATGACGACTCTCACCTGCGAGATGGTATCGGCCGGCAATCCTGCCTGCCGCGCATGATTGCGGATCATCTCCTCATCCGGTGCGCGATAGATGCAGAAGATCTTGTTGTCCGTGACGTAGCTGTGGACCCACTGAATCTCGGGACCCATCGCGCGCAGGACATCGCATGAGGTTTGCGAGGCCTGTTTCAGATCCGCGGCAGACGCGTTGCCGACGCTCGGCATGTTTCGCTCGATCACGAATTGCGGCATGGCTTTCCACCGGTTGCCCGGCGCCTCTCAACGCCGGGCCGCATCAGGTCCGGCGTCGGTCACACTCTGCCCATGGCACCGAACTGGCAATGGCTCCAAATGGGTATCGCCGTCACCATGGTGTGTTGAGGCACATTATTCCGCCGCCAGTGATAATTCGCCTGTATCGAGATCCGCTTGCGCGAGATCGTGGATGCGGCGCAGGTCGTTGAGAAAAGCTTCATACGCTTCGCGCTTCGTCGCCTCGTCCGGCAGGCGCAGCAGGTATGACGGGTGAACGGTGATGTAGCCCTCATAGGTGCCGAAGCGTGCACGTCCCCGCGAGCGGGTGATCGGTGTCGCCTTGCCGGTGAGCGCGAGAAGCGCGGTCGCGCCGAGAGCGACCACGAGCTTAGGCCTCACCAGCTCCAGCTCCTTCATCAGCCAGGGCCGGTAATGCTTCACCTCGCCAGCGGTGGGCTTGGAGTGGATGCGCCTATGGCCGCGCTGCTCGAATTTGAAGTGCTTCACCGCATTGGTGAGGTAAGCATGTTCGCGGTCGATGCCGGCCTCGTTCATCGCCTTGGTCAGAAGCTTGCCTGCAGGCCCCACGAAAGGCCGGCCTTGCAGATCTTCTTGGTCGCCCGGCTGTTCGCCAACGAACATGATGTCGGCATGGGCTGGTCCTTCACCGAACACGGCCTGGGTCGCGCCGGGTACGAGCGGGCCAGCCTTCGCGATGATCGCGTTGAGTTCCTTCAGCGTCTTCGGTTCCTGATYGCGCATGGCTTCCAGGGCACGTTCAGGGGTGCGTTTTGCGGGCATCGTCGCCTCCTGTTCGATCATCAGGTCAACGCGCTGGGTGGCGCTTTGGATCAGCCCGGGAATCGCCGCCGTTTCCGGCAGGTTGCGCCAATACTTCTTCGGCATCTCGGCGCGCATGGCGGTGGGGTTCACCCGCGCGGGGTTGAACACGCTCTCGTAATAGCCGCGCCAGCCCTCCTCGAAATCGTCCGAAGCGGGTGCATCCTCCCGGTGTCCGGCTGGGCCATAGGTGAGGTTCTTGCGGTCCCAGCGCATGGAGCCGATGGGCGTCACAATGGTCCAGTCGAGGGAGCGGAAACGGTCGATGAAGAAGGGTGCCGCCGCTTCCAGAATGTAGTGATCCGGCTCGAACCAGGCCGCGAAACGCTCAAGCTCTCCTTGCATCCGCCGGAAGCGCACGAAGGCATGCATCTTGTGCAGGTCGCGCCGGATCGCGCGGGCCATCATGTCGATGCGATGCACCAGCGGATCGCTTGCGATCTCAAGCAGATCGCGCTCGCCGTTCAGCACACGCCAGACCAGCTGATAGAGCAGGGCATAGCGCTCCTCGTCCCTGTGGCACACACAAGCCTCGATCAGCCGCGCCACGCTCTTCGGCAACGAGACGGGCGCCGCCGCGCCGTGCTCGCTTTCTCCGAACAGGCTCGGTGAATCGTCGAACGACCACAGCACATGCTGGGGCGCTAGCTCCTCGGCGATCAGCCAGCGCACGGCGCGGCGAAATCCTTCGAGATCAGCTCCGGTCTTCAGGGCGATGCGGTGCAGGCTCATCCGAACAAGCTCAGCTGCTGGGGTTTCTCGATCAGGCGCTCCCGCAGATTCTCGCGGTCGAGCCTGGCTTTGGGGTGGTAATCGGAGGCAATCAAAAAAGGCTTCGCCCGCTTCAGTCCCGAGGTGAGGCGGGCGACATCATCTAGTCGCATGTTCGTGTGGCGGCGGGCGGTGACGATCTTGTCCACGGCGCGCGCGCCGAGACCGGGCACGCGCAGCAGCATCTCGCGCGGTGCCTTGTTCACATCAACGGGGAACAGGTGGCGGTTTTTGAGCGCCCAGGCGAGCTTGGGATCGACATCGAGATCGAGCATGCCTTTCTCGCCGCCAGATGCGATCTCCTCCACGTTGAAGCCGTAATAGCGCAGCAGCCAATCGGCCTGATAGAGCCGGTTTTCGCGCATCAGCGGTGGCGGCTTCAGCGGTAGGATGGCACTGGAATCGGGGATCGGGCTGAAGGCGGAATAATACACGCGCTTCAAATCGTAATGGCCGTAGAGCTTGGCGGATTTGCGCAACACATCCGCATCCGTCGTCTCGTCCGCGCCGACGATCATCTGCGTCGTCTGGCCGGCGGGCGAATAATGGCGGCGCTCCTCGCGCGCTTCCTCGATTCGCTCGAACATCTGCCCCATGGCGGTCTCGATGGACGCGCCGTCCTTCTCCGGCGCCAATTGTTCGAGACTCTTCTCGGTGGGCAGCTCGAGGTTGATCGACAACCGGTCCGCCCACAACCCCGCTTCCTCGATTAGCCAGGGGCTCGCCTCGGGGATGGTCTTGAGATGGATGTATCCGCGAAAGCCGTGGTCGCGGCGCAGCTTCTTCGCGACCAGCAGCATCGGCTCCATGGTGTAATCGGGCGAGCGGATGATGCCCGACGAGAGGAACAGCCCCTCGATATAATTGCGCTTGTAGAACTCGATCGTGAGCGTCACCACCTCGTCCACGGAGAACTTGGCGCGCTTCACATTGGACGAGCGCCGGTTCACGCAATAGGCGCAGTCGAATAGGCAGTAATTCGTCAAAAGAATTTTCAACAGGGACACGCAGCGCCCGTCCGGCGTGTAAGCGTGGCAGATGCCGGATGCCGTGGTGGAGCCCAGACTGTCCACATCGGCCTTGCGCTTGGGCGCGCCCGAGGAAGAGCAGGAAGCGTCATACTTGGCCGCGTCTGCCAGGATGCGCAGCTTCTTGGAAAGCTTTTCGTCCATGGTTCCCCGCAGGATTGTTCGTGGTTTGTTCTAGCACGGAGATAGGAAGAAAGCGAGGCATGCCCACGGGGCGGGTGGTCGCATGGGATCCGAGGCAACGGCGTCATCTCGGATGGCTCACGTCGTCCGAGATCGGTTACGCTATCCAGAATGACGCCAAGCTCAGCCGCCATCCCCGCAGGCAATTGCCGAACGCACATGCACTAAAGCCTTAAGCTTTTGCACTGGAAACATCCGAGACCCTTGTCCTACACTTCCCCTGCGGTAATTTCGTAACGCGCCCGACATGTGTGAGAGAAAACACCCTGCATGATCCGTTCCGTTCTCGACGGTCTCTATCTCTTCGCCGGCTACCTCGCTGGCATTTTCCTTCTCGTCATCTTCCTGCTCATGATGGGCCTCTCCCTAGGGCGGGGCGTGGGGTTCAATATTCCCGCGGGCGATGATTTCGCGTCCTGGTCCATGGCGGCGATGGCTTTTCTAGGCCTCGCCCATACCTTCCGCTCCGGCGAGATGATCCGGGTCGGCCTGCTCACCGACCGGCTGCATGGCAAGGCCCGCTGGTGGGCGGAAATGTTTTCCCTCGTGATCGGTGTCGGCTTCGTCGGGTTCTTCGCCTGGCATGCGGTGCAGCTCACCTATGACAGCTATCGTTTCAACGACATGGCGCAGGGCGTTCTGGCGGTGCCGCTGTGGATCCCGCAGATCGGTTATGCGGCGGGCCTCGTGATCCTCTTCATCGCCTTTGTCGACGAGTTCATGCATGTGCTGCGCGGCGGCGATCCGCGTTACGAGAAGCCCCCTGCCACCACTGCCGAAGAGGTGGTGGAGCGTGCCATCCAGAGTGGAGTGTAAGGCCCCATGGAACTCATCGAGATTGCGGGCCTGCTTCTCCTGTTGCTTGCGGTGCTTCTCGCGGGCGGCGTGTGGATCGCCATCGCGCTCATGGCCTGCGGCTGGGTCGGCATGCAGTTCGTGGGTGGCGGCATTCCGGCGGGCTCGGTGCTCGCCACTACGATCTGGGGCAATTCCGCGTCCTGGACGCTTGCCGCCTTGCCGCTCTTCATTTGGATGGGCGAGATCCTGTTCCGCACGCGATTGTCCGAAGAGATGTTTCGCGGCCTCGCGCCGTGGCTCAACTGGCTGCCGGGCCGGTTGATGCATGTGAACGTGCTCGCCTGCGGCATCTTCGGTTCCGTCTCCGGCTCGTCTGCCGCCACCTGCGCGACGGTGGCGAAGATCGCGCTGCCGGAATTGAAGAAGCGCGGCTACAACGAGATGGTGAGTTTAGGGAGCCTCGCAGGGGCGGGCACGCTCGGCATTCTCATCCCACCCTCGATCACCATGGTGGTCTATGCGGTGGCGGCGAATGTGTCGATCATCCAGATCTTCCTCGCGGGCTTCCTGCCGGGCCTTCTCGTGATGGCGCTCTATTCCGGCTACATCGCCGTGTGGTCGCTGCTCAATCCGTCGAAATCGCCGCCTCCTGAGCCGAAGATGACGTTTCGCGAGAAACTGAGGGAATCGACCAATCTCATTCCCGTGGCGCTTCTTATCGCGCTGGTGTTCCTGACACTCCTGCTCGGCTGGGCGACAGCGACGGAATGTGCGGCCTGGGGCGTGCTGGGTTCCCTTGCCATCGCATGGTGGTCAGGCTCGCTGTCGTGGGAGTCGTTCTGGGCCAGCGTGATGGGCACCACGCGCATCACGTGCATGATCATGCTGATCCTGGCGGGCGCGTCCTTCATGTCCACATCCATGGCCTATACGGGAATTCCGCAGGCGCTCGCCACCTGGGTCGACGGGCTGCACCTCTCGCCTTACGCGCTCATCGCCGCGCTCACGATCATGTACATCCTGCTCGGCACCGCGCTCGACGGCATTTCGATGATCGTGCTCACCACGGCGGTGGTGATCCCCATGGTGAAGACGGCCGGTTTCGACCTCATCTGGTTCGGCATCTTCCTCATTCTCGTGGTCGAGATGGCGGAGGTCTCGCCGCCCGTCGGCTTCAATCTCTTCGTGCTTCAAACCATGTCGGGCAAGGATTCGAACACGGTGGCGCTCGCAGCCTTGCCGTTCTTCTTCCTGCTCGTCGTCGCGGTCGCGATCATCACGGTGTTTCCGGAAATCGTGATGCTGCTGCCGCAAATCGCCTTCCCGGATTCATAAGATCAAAACACCAGAGGAGAACCCATCATGAAAACCTGGACTCGCCTTTCCTTGAGCTTGGCCGGCGCCCTTTTGTTGAGCGCGCCCGCGATGGCGCAAACCAAATGGAACCTGCCGGCCGCTTATCCGCCGGACAACTTCCACACGGAAAACCTCAATGCCTTCGCCAAGGACGTTTCCGAGGCGACGGGCGGCAAGCTGCAGATCACGGTTCACGGCAACGCCTCGCTCTTCAAGGCGCCGGAGATCAAGCGCGCGGTCCAGACCGGCCAGGCGCAGGCCGGCGAAGTGCTGATGTCGCTGCATGAGAACGAGGATCCGATCTACGGTCTCGACGTGGTGCCCTTCCTCGCTACCTCCTTCGACCAGTCGAAGAAGCTGTGGGACGTGCAGAAACCTGCCATCGAGAAAAAGCTCGCAAACCAGGGCCTGATGCTGCTTTATGCAGTGCCGTGGCCGCCGCAGGGCATCTTCGCCAAGAAGGACATCAACACCGTCGAGGACCTGAAGGGCGCGAAATGGCGCTCCTATAATGTCGGCACCGCGCGCATTGCGGAAATCGTCGGCGCGCAGCCGGTGACAGTGCAGGCAGCCGATCTGCCGCAGGCGCTGGCGACCGGTGTGGTCAACACTTTCATGACCTCGGGCGCCACCGGCTACGACTCGAAGGTGTGGGAGTCGCTCACACATTTCTACGACACGCAGGCTTGGATTCCGAAGAACATCACCTTCGTGAACAAGGCGGCATTCGATGCGCTCGACAAGCCGACGCAGGAGGCCGTGCTGAAGGCCGCCAAGACGGCCGAAGAGCGTGGCTGGAAGACCGCCCAGGAAAAGACCAAGTGGTACACGGAGCAGATGGCTTCGAAAGGCATGAAGGTTCAGTCGCCGAGCGCCGAGCTGAAATCGGGATTGCAGAAGGTCGGCGAGCAGTTGACGCAGGACTGGCTGAAGAAAGCCGGCTCCGACGGCCAAGCCATCATCGACGGCTACAAAAAGGCCGCGATGTAAGAACGCGGTTTATAGGACACAAAAAGAAAGGGGCCTTTTCAGGCCCCTTTCTCATATCCGCCGATACTCAACTTAGCGGCTGTAGTGGAACTCAGGCATGCTCTTGAGCTGATCCTTGGTCATGTTGACCATGGCGTGATCAGGCGCCGTGCGGTTGGCGTCGGTCGCTGCCGTGGTGCCGGTCGTGCCCATGGTCGTAGAGCCGGTCGTGTTCGGCGCGGTGGTCGTCGTGGCCGTGCCGGGTGCGACGCCCGGAGCGCCTGTCGTGGTCGTGGTGGTCGCGGCCATGGCGCGCGGCTCGTTCACGAACTTGACCTGATCGAAAGCAATGGCCACGTCGCGTTCGCCGATGCCGAGGAAGCCGCCGACGCCGACTACGACGGCCTGGATCTGGCCGTTCGAGTCGACCAGCATTTCGCTGATGTCGCCGATCTTCTCATTATTGTTGTTGTAAACGTCCAGACCCTCGATCTTGGAGGCGCGCCACTGCCCCGGCTGCATCTGGGTCATGGTGCTCATCGTCGTCGTCGTTGTCGTCGTGGAGCTAGAAGGCTGAGTTTGAGCCATCGCGGGCGCACAGATCAGCGCGGAACCGAGAAGTGCCATCGTAAGATGCTTCGAGAGCATGATTATCCTCCAATTTTTTGCTTCGACGCGTAAAATGCGCCTCTTCGGCTTAACGGCGAGGAACGCAATTAGTTCTCTGTGCGTCAGCGAAGCATCCGCAGCTCTCATCAAATCGAGATGGCCGGGACGAGCCCGGCCATGACGTAGAGGAAACGAGAGGATTCAGCTTTAAGGTCAGGCTCTCAAGCCAAGGTAAAATCCATCGTGATTTCGGCGTTGAGGACGCGCGAAACCGGGCAGTTCTTCTCAGCGGCACGCGCCAGTTCCTCGAACTTGGCGCGATCGATGCCGGGCACGTTCGCGGTCAGAGTGAGGGCCGACTTCTTGATCGCGAAGCCGCTGCCTTCCTGCTCGAGGGAAACAACCGCTTCCGTGGCAAGTTCCGTCGGGGTGAAGCCCGCGCCCTGGAGCTGGAAGGCGAGCGCCATGGTAAAGCAGCCCGCATGCGCGGCGGCGATCAATTCTTCCGGGTTCGTGCCCTTCTCGTTCTCGAAGCGGGTCTTGAAGGAATAGGGCGTAGAGGACAGAACGCCGGAATCGGACGTGAGGTGGCCGCTGCCCTCCTTGCCGGTGCCCTGCCAAACGGCTCTTGCCTTACGGTTCATCATGCTCTCCTTTTACGGTCGGGCTTGGGGAACTAGCGCACCGTGCGGAAAAGTGGACCCGCTTTTCAGCTTAAACGATGCGCCAGTCTAAGAAGGCAGACATGCGACGGCAGCCTCCAGGGCTAAATGTGCATAATCGGTTTGCCGGCATTGTGGGCTTCGGGCCATTTTAGTTGAGATGCATCCTTGTTCATGACCTTCCTTCAATCCCGCCTGCGCCTGCGTCTTCTCGGTTCGGCGATCGTCACTCTTCTCGTTTTCGTCCTGTTGCCGAGATCCTGGAGTGCGAATTCGCGGTTTCTGGTGAGCTGGGATATCGGAGTGGCCTGTTATCTCATCCTGGCGTGGACCATGGCTGCTCGCTCCTCGACCAAGGCGATGGAGCGGAGGGCAGCCCAGGAGGACGAGGCGGGCGCCGTGATTCTTGCGCTCACCGTGGCGGCGGCTGTCGCCAGCCTCATCGCCATCGCCGCCGAGCTGAGCGGCATCAAGGCCGATCAGAGCGGGCAGCAGGTCTTCGGGCTCGCGATCGCAGGTGTCACCATTCTCTGTTCATGGTTTTTCGTGCACACGATCTATGCCATCCATTATGCCCACGAATATTACGGCGACGAAGGCGAGCGTCAGGGCCTTGCCTTCCCGGACAAGGAGCAGCCGGATTACTGGGATTTTCTCTATTTCTCTTTCAATATCGGCGCAGCGGGGCAGACCTCGGACGTAGCGATCGTGTCCAAGCGCATGCGCCGCCTAGCCCTGGCCCACACCATCATGTCCTTCCTGTTCAACACCACAATCCTTGCGCTGGCCGTGAATGTCGGCGCGGGGCTCCTCTAACGATTTGGTTGAAAGATATGTCCGGTTCCTCTCCCGCAATCGTTCCGGTGATCGAGACGGAGCGCCTCGTCCTTCGCGGCCACCGGATCGATGATTTCGCGGATTCCTTTGCCCTCTGGTCCGATCCGCAGGTGACGCGTTTCATTGGCGGACGGCCTTCGACGCAGGAGGAGGTCTGGGGCCGGCTGCTGCGCTATATCGGCCATTGGTCGCTGCTCGGCTTCGGCTATTGGGCGGTCGAGGAAAAGGCTACTGGGCGTTTCATCGGCGAAACGGGCTTTGCCGAAGGCAAGCGCGAGATCGAGCCGTCGCTCATCGGCATTCCGGAAGCCGGCTGGGCGTTGTCTCCGCAAGTCCACGGCAAGGGCTATGCGACGGAAGCCGTGCGGGCGGTTATCGCCTGGGGCGAGCGCCATTTCGGCCCCGTCCGCACCGCCTGCATCATCGCGCCTGAGAACACGCCATCGATCCGCGTGGCCGAGAAATGCGGATACCGGGAGATTCAGCGCACGACCTACAAGGACAGCCCGACCATCATGTATGTGCGCTGAGGGTTTCAGGCGTCCTCGAACGCGGCGCCGGACAGCATCTCGGCATGATGGCGCAGATCCTGCGGCCATGAGGCGATATGCTTGCTGAAGCCAGCCTTGTCGCCCGCAAACAGGGCGCGTGAAGCCTCTTCGAAGCCCGGCTGATCGCCCGCGAGCATCGACATGAAGCGATACAGGACGTCCCGGCCTTCGCGCTGGCGATCCTTGGCCTGATGCGAGCGCCTTGCATCCTCCACGAGCTTGCGCAGGGCTACCGATGCGCCGCCCGGCTGACCGTTGAGCCATTCCCAATGGCGCGGAAGCAGGGTGACCTCCCGCGCGACCACGCCAAGCTTGGGCCGTCCCGGACCGCGCGGCGTATCCTCAGGCTCCGGCTCAGCTTGCGCATCCGATTGAGCGGGCAGGCGCTTCACCACATCGTCGGCCGTTCCGCGAAGGTCCACCTCCACGAGACGGCAGGTCGCGTTGTCCAGGATGACGAGCGGCGCCTGCTCGCCCTTGTCCAGCGATTCATGCGCCTTGAGCGCAACATGGCGCAGGTCTCCGGACGCCACATGCCGGGAGCCCGCGAAGGCGGTGTAGGGAGAAAGGGTGTCATGGTTCATGGTCTGCTCCTATGTTGGAGCAGGTTTTACCCGGGTTAAATTATCCAGTCAATATCATCCGGGTAAAATTATGTCTCCTCGCGCTCACCGTCGATGATGTGGCGGGCTACGTCAAAACGAAAACCGGCGCGGGCGAGGGAGGCCAGGTCCTTGTCGCGGTAAGGCGCGCGCTCGCCGGGCCGATAGGGGCCGAGCTTGCGGCGGCGGGCAAAGGCGTGGGCGGCCTTTTCCTCGTCGTCCTCCTCGCCGCCTTCGAGCGCCGCCGCGATGGTGCTCCGGTCCACGCCCTTGGCCGAGAGCTTGGCCTGAATGGCGCGGGCCGAGCCTCCTCGCCGCCGCAGGGTCGCGACGCGGGCCTCCGTGTAGCGGGTATCGTCGATGAGCCCGATGCGGAGGCTTTTCGCCACCACCTCGTCGATCAACTCATGGAATTCGGACGGGTCCTCTCCGCGCAGGCGGCAGCGCTTGTCCACCTTGCGGCGCAGCACTCGCCGCAGGTTCTCGGCGGAGGACGAATAGCGTTCGAGATAGGCGAGCGCCGCCCGCTGCAGGTAGGCGGGCGTAACCTTCCGCGGAGGCTTTTTCGCCTTCGGGTCGGGCGCGTCGCTCATGCGCGGTCCACGTCTGCGTGGGGCGTCGAGGTTTCGCCCGGCCTTTCCACCTGCCCGCGCCGCTGCAATTGTAGGGCGACGAACCAGCAGAGCGAGGCCCAGGCCGCGCCGATGGACCAGCCGGCGAGCACGTCGCTCGGCCAGTGCACGCCGAGATAGACGCGGCTCACGCCGACCATGAGGGTCATGGTGATGGCAAGCCCCATGATAAAGGCGCTGATGCGGCGGCTTTTCTCGACGCGGGCGAGCAACGCGCCGAGGGTCAGGTAAGTGATGGCCGATAGCATGGCATGGCCGCTCGGAAAGCTGGCCGTATAGACGCGTGCAGCATGGGGCACGAGATCGGGCCGGGGCCGCTCGAAGCCCATTTTCAGACCCGTCGAGAGAAGCGCTCCGCCGACGATGGAAACGAGGACGAGAAGGGCCGCGCCCCGCTTTCCCGCCATCAGCAGATAGATGACCGCTGCCGACGTCAGAAGCGTGAGGATCGCGTAGCCGCCGAGGCCTGTGAAATCGCGTGCGGCTTCCTCCAGCCAACTCGGACCCAAAGGATTGGCGAGATCCTGAGGATTACGCAGCGAAAGCAGGATCGTGCTGTCGAGGGCATGGGTCTCGCCTTCGAAGACCTCATCGGCGATCGAGATGAAGGCCCAGGCGAAGAACCCGCAAGCGGCAAGCGACAGGAGCGGCCCGATTTCATTGAGGCGCAGGCGAACCCAGATATGGGTTATGGGGGAGAGAAAATTGGTCATGGCAGGGAGGAAATAGGCGTTTTTGCCGAGGTTGCGAGAGTGGGCTATCACACGCCCAGCATCCTGCGCCATGCTTTCGGCGCAGCGATCTCGGTGAGGTTGAGCCAATCGGCCATCAGGCGAAGCTCTTCGCCGAGCGCCGGGGCGATCTCCGCCGGCGGCACCGACGCCTCCGGGTGAATCGAGTGGACGATGAGGCGGCCATTGGCGCGGTCGGCCTTGAGATCCACCCGCGCGACGATCTTCTCGCCCATGAGGAATGGCAGGCAGTAATAGCCGAATTCGCGCTTCTCGGCGGGGGTGTAGATCTCGATGCGATAGCGGAAATCGAACAGGCGCTCCGTGCGCGTGCGCTCCCAGACGATGGGGTCGAAGGGCGAGACGAGGGAGCGCGTATCCACGCGGCGCGGGAACTTGGCTTCTGGGTCAAGATAGACCGGCCCATTCCAGCCATCGACGTTGACGGGAAGCAGGTCGCCTGCCTCGACCAGCTCCGCAATGCGCAGCTTCGTATCCGGCGCGTCGAGGCGGAAATAATCGCGCAGGCAGCGCTCCGAGGCGATGCCGAGCGCGCGGATCGAGCGCCGCAGCAATTCGCGCTGCGCCTCGTCTTCATCGGGTGTGGGCGTGTTCAGAACGGCGGAGGGCAACACGCGCTCGGGCAGGTCGTAGATGCGCTCGAAGCCGCGCCGCGTCGCGGTCGTCACCTCGCCGGCCCAGAACAGCCATTCCAGCGCCCGCTTGCCGTCGCTCCAGCCCCACCAGGAGCCCTGGCCCTTGCCGCCGCCCGACAATTCGCCGGCAGCCATGGGGCCGCGCGTGGCGATCTCGCGCCGGACCTCCTCGATGAAGGCGCGCTTCTCCCGGCCGAAACGGGCGAGCCCGCCATAGATGCCCTCGCCCCGCGCCGCGCATGCCATGCGCCAGCGGAAATGGGGATGGAGATCGAGGGAAATCAGCGAGGCCTCGTGGCCCCAGTATTCGAAGGTCTCGCGCTTTTTCGGGTGATAGGCGGCCCGTTCCAGGAGCTCCCGGTCATAGGCCCCGAGCCGCGAGAACAGGGGCATGTAATGGGCCCGCACCAGCACGTTGACGGAATCGATCTGGAGCAGATGCGAACGCTGAAGCTGGCGCCGCAGATGCCGTGCGCCAGCGAGCTCCGGGCGGCCTTCGTGAAATCCTTGGGCGGCCAGCGCCACGCGGCGGGCCTGGGCGAGAGAGAGCTTGGTGCGAGGAGCCATGAGATCTTCGGAGATGGACACGAAAGAGCTAGCGTTATCCAAGTGTCTCCCGCAAGAGGGGGAACATGCGGGCAAGAGCGTGCTTAACACGATCGTGAGGCCCGATTGCATATCTGTTCTGCGCTGGACGTCGGGCCAAGGCGGTGCAATTCCCTGTAGAGAGGCATACGCCGAGCGTGTTCCGCCGGAACGCGCCGTGTCGAGCGATGGATAAAATGGACCAGGCCACCAACGAGAGTCTCCGCAGCCAGCAGGCGCCCTTGAGCCATTCGGAAATCAGCAGGATCATCATCGGCGTGATGATCGCCATGTTCCTGGCGGCCCTCGACCAGACGATCATCGCAACGGCGCTTCCGACCATCGGTCATGAGCTTGGCGATTTCGAGCATCTGCCATGGGTGGTGACGGCCTATCTGCTCGCCTCCACGGCGGTCACGCCGCTCTATGGCAAGTTCAGCGACATCCATGGGCGGCGCATTACGATGCTGATCGGCATCGTGATTTTCATCATCGGCTCCATCGCCTGCGCGCTCGCACCCAACATGATCGTTCTCGTCCTGGCGCGCGGCCTTCAGGGTGTCGGCGGCGGCGGCCTGATCGCCATGGCCCAGACCATCGTGGGCGATCTGGTGCCGCCCAAGGAACGCGGGAAATTTCAGGTCTATTTTGCCAGCGTATTCATGTCGTCGAGCCTGCTCGGGCCGGTGCTCGGCGGGTTTTTCGCGGAACACCTGCACTGGTCCGTGATCTTCTGGATCAACGTGCCGCTCGGCTTCATCGCGCTCGGCATCGTCCAGCGGGAGCTCAAGAAGCTTCCGCGCCACGACCGCCCGCACAGCCTCGATATCCTGGGCGCGGTCCTGATGGTGTCGGCCACCGTTTCCCTGCTGCTTGCCTTGAGCTGGGGTGGCCTGCGCTATCCGTGGTTTTCCGCGCAGATCGGGGCTCTTCTGGCCCTGTCGCTCGGGCTATGGGTCGTGTTCGCCTTCCGCATGAGGCTGGCGCGTGAGCCCCTGATTCCGCCCGGCGTGCTGCGCAATCCCGTGGTGCGCATGGGCACGCTCGCCGCCTGCTTCGCCATGGGCACCTATATCGGCCTGACCATCTACCTGCCGGTCTATTTCGAATCCGTGCGCGGCATTTCCGCGAGCCAATCGGGCTTAGGGTTGATCCCACTCATGGCGGGCACGGTGGCAGGCGCCACGCTCTCCGGCCGCTCCATGGCCAAGGTCCGCCATTACAAGCGGCTTCCCGTTGCGGGCATTGCCGTCGCCATCCTTGGATGCGTCATCCTGGCGGTGCTGCCCGGTCTGCCCATTTGGGCCATCGAAGTCATTCTCGGCGTGCTGAGCATCGGTCTGGGCACGATCCTGCCCGTTACCACGGTGGCGATCCAGAACGCCGTGGCGCTGCACGATCTCGGCACGGCGACCGGAACCGCCAACTTCTTCCGCTCCCTCGGAGGCGCATTCATCGTGGCGTTGTTCGGCGCGATCCTCTTGGGCATGTCCGGCCTTCAGGGCGCCGGCAGCTTCGAGAGCCTGGGCGAGGCCGCTTCCCGCAGCGGCGTCGATCTCTCCGTGGTCTTCGGCTACATTTTCTGGGCGGCCGCTGCCGGTTTCACGCTGGCGCTCGGCTTCCTGATCGCCATGAAGGAGCTTCCCTTACGCGGCTCGGCGGTGAAGGCGGCGGAAGCGGCCATCGCCGATTGATCAAGCCTCGCTGGCGATTCGGCTTTCAGAGGCGGGAAGGGGCATCGGGTCTCCCGAAAATGGTTCGTTCCAGGGTTAATGAGCCCGGCCATTCTCCGGTTTCGCGCTTCTGCGGCGTCATGCCTGGGGATAGGCATGCATGCCTGTGGAGGATTCCCGCGCTTATGGCACCTGTCACGGCTTGGCCGTGTTAGGACCACACGGAATTCAAAACCTGATGAGGGAGGCTGATGAAGGTCGGCATCGACATGGGAGTGGCGTCCTCCGCACCCGGAGGAACGCAGGCTCTGCTCGATCTGGAGGAGCTTCTGGCGACGCGTCTGCTCGTCCAGGGCAATTCCGGCTCGGGCAAGTCGCATCTGCTGCGCCGCCTCCTGGAGCAGAGCGCCAACCTCGTCCAGCAGGCCATCATCGACCCCGAGGGCGATTTCGTCACGCTCGCCGACAAGTTCGGCCATGTGGTGGTGGATGCCTCCCGCAGCGAGGGCGACCTTCAGCGCATCGCGGCCCGCGTGCGCCAGCACCGGGTCTCCGTGGTGCTCAGCCTGGAAGGCCTCGACAGCGAAGCCCAGATGCGCTGCGCGGCGGCCTTCCTGGGCGGCCTCTTCGATGCGGAGCGCGATTTCTGGTATCCGATGCTCGTGGTGGTGGACGAGGCGCAGCTTTTCGCCCCCGCCGCGGCCGGCGAGGTCTCCGACGAAGCGCGTAAGGTTTCGCTCGGCGCCATGACCAACCTCATGTGCCGTGGCCGTAAACGCGGGCTCGCCGGCATCATCGCCACGCAGCGCCTTGCCAAACTCGCCAAGAACGTGGCGGCGGAAGCCTCGAACTTCCTCATGGGCCGCACCTTCCTCGACATCGACATGGCCCGCGCCGCCGACCTTCTGGGCATGGAGCGCCGCCAGGCCGAGATGTTCCGCGACCTGGAGCGCGGGCATTTCGTGGCGCTCGGCCCGGCGCTGTCGCGCCGCCCGCTGCCGATCCGCATCGGCGATGTGGAGACCTCCGCCCGTTCCGGCAGCTTCAAGCTCATGCCGCTGCCGGAGCAGCCCAAGGAAGACGCCCGCGATCTCATCTTCAAGGCAGGCGAGGCCGAGCTTGCCGCCCGCCCCGTCATGCCCCGCCGCGCGCCGCCTCCGCCGCCGGCCCCCTCGACCAACGATCTCCTGGCCCAGCTCGCCCGCACCCGGCCTGCCGCCGCGCCCGAGCCCGAGGCCGAGCCGACTGCGGAATCGAAGGCCGAGCGCGATGCGACGCTCGACGCGATCCTGCGCGAAATTCTCGATGATCCCGAGGCCGCCTTCCGCTCCGTGGCGGTGCTCTATCAGGATTTCCTCGTGCGCTGCCGCATCCGGCGCGTGGCTGGCGAGCCCCTGAACCTCAACGCCTTCCGCCGCCGCCTCGCGGTCGCCCGCGCGGGCGTCAACACCGCCATCGCCGATGGCTCCGAGTGGGACCGCGCGGTCGCCTTCGCGGCGGATCTCGAGGAAGACCTGCAAGGCGTCTACCTGATCCTCGCCCGCGCCGCCATGGAAGGCTCAGCCTGCCCGCCCGACGGCGAAATCGCCCGCGCCTGCGGCAGCCGCTCCCCCGGCCGCGCCCGCCGCCTCGTCGCCTACATGGAAACCCGCAACATCGTCGTCACCCGTAACGATCCGAGGGGCCTGCGCATCATCGCCCTGCCGGACTTGGGCTGGGAGACGGGACCGGGCGATCCGAACGCGTTCGAGGAGCCGCAGGCGATCTCGGACGCTCAGCATTTGTTTGCGGCGGGGTGAGATAATTCTGCGCCTTCATAAAGCGCTCAATAACTGCTGCTCTGTATTAAATTGCATAAGAAGTTGTGAAGAATACTCCAAGCAATGTTCTGTTATAAGCCTTCTAGCCTCTATAGTGCGTTTAGAGGCAACGCTTGGAGCAATTAATGGATTTGTCTGATATTGGAGCTATGGGCTCGGCATTAATTGCCCTTATTGCTCTAATAAGACCCGAGATGTCGACCTTGTTTCGGCGTTGGACTAATCGTCTGGAACTTTATCGTGCAGGCCGAGTCGAGATTGGGTTTTCTTCCTTTGGCGGTACAATTGGGCTTTTTGGAACGCTTCGTGCCATCGCGCATGATCAATTGATTAGTTCTATGRCCGTCACGGTAGTGCGGAAGCGGGATCATCTTCGCCATACATTTGAATGGGCTGCCTTCAGACCGGTTACTATTTACGACCCGCAACCAGTCTTCCAGATGGCTACAGGATTTTTAGTACAAGTAGCCCAGCCCCATAGATTCTCAATTCAGTTCCATGATCGAGAAACACAAGAACGAATTGCTGATATCCTAGAACCGTTACGTGAAACTTTCCTCCAATATCTTGAAGAGACTAAGAGTCCGTCCCGTAAATCATGAGCATCGACCCAAGCGGCGGATGAGGAGCATGACGGAAGCGGCGTAGAGGAACGCTCGRGCTGACGTGAGTGTCGCCTCAGGATCCTTCCAGAGCCTGCGATTGCGACTAATCCAGGCGAAGAATCTTTCAACAACCCAGCGGCGTGGGTGTACCGCAAAGCCGACTTGATCAGGCGGCTTTCTGACGATCTCGATTCGGATCGAAGTGGCCTGGGCCGGGGT